>JAJFHB010000492.1 GCA_021775795.1 Hyphomicrobiales bacterium
CAAGGACAAGAGCGCTTTCACTCACAGGTCTTAATCAGGCCGCTTGACGCGACCACGCTACAAGACTGCCCCGTTCCTCAGGTAAAAAACACTGTGCTGAACGGGAACAGCCATAACGCAGTGAACACGAGCAGCAGTAACGTCGCGACCTTTATGCGTCGATAGGCCTGACGACGGTAACTCACCCAGGAAAATATGGGCGCCGCGACGGCAATTACGGGCATCAACATGGATACGGTCATCACAAATGCAACATAGAGATTGCGGGCAACGCCTGCCCCCGGGTGGTCGATCGCATAGAATGAAAACCCTGCCACCATCAGGCTTGGAACAAAGACGAGGACACCGAAAACGGTCAGGCCAATGCAAATGAGTTTCGCCATACGACTGCCATTGGGATTTTCCTGCATCATTCGGTCCATCAGTGTTACGACAACACCGAACGCTAGAGCGTTTTGACAACATTTTGAAGTATCAGTTTGTTGTCTTCCAGGGGCAACACCGGTCGGAAACTGACAACAATGGCGGACCATCAGGTGGGCGCAGCTCCCAGCGGACAGCTAAACGTGATCGGCAATGTCGCCGAGCTCCGCACCTTGATGAAGATCGCGCTACCGCTCATGGCAGCCTATCTCTCCGAGTTCGCCATGCACGTCACAACAAAGCTGATTGTTGGAGGTCTTGGATATGAGGAACTCGCCGCGATTGGCCTTGCCAGCGATCTGTCACTCGAGATCCTCGTAATCCTGTTTGGCCTGCTTTCAATTGTCGGCGTGTTCGCAGCAGAATCCGTTGGCGCTGGCGACAATCCAGCAGCAGGCCATGCCACCCGGCAGGGCTTCATTGTTGCAACCGCGGTTGGGGTTCCAGCCATGGTGTTTATCTGGAATCTGGATTCGGTACTTATTCTCGCAGGACAAGACGAGCGCGTCGCCGAAATCGCCGGCCCCTATGTGCGGGCACTGTCCGGCTTCATCATGCCCATCCTCTGGTTCACTGTGCTTCGTAACTTTGTCACAGCCCTCGCCCGCACCAACGCGGTCATGATCATTTCCGTTGTGGCTGTTGGATTGAATTACTTCCTGACAAGAGGTCTTGTACTTGGTGAATTTGGCCTGCCCGCACTGGGCCCGGCCGGGGCTGGGTATGCAACGACCATCGTCTCCTGGGCAATGTTTGCGGCACTGGCAATCTATGCCTTCAAGACACCGTTCTATAGAGGTTACGGCCTGTTCAAGGAAAAGCTGCGAATTGATCGTGTCATTTGCGGTGAGATCATTCGCCTTGGCATTCCGATTGCGGGACTGGTCGTTCTTGAAGCCGGTCTGTTCATCGCCGTATCAATCCTCTCTGGCATATTTGGTGTCATATCTCTGGCCGCCTATCAGGTTTTGACAGGTTGGATCGGGATAACATTTGTCCTCGGTCTCGGCATGGCGGAAGCTGTGATGGTGCGGGTGGCCTACTGGATAGGCCGGCGCAGCCCGCGCTCGGCGCGGCGCGCCGGGGTGATTGGCATGGTGTTGAGCATTATCGCGCTCACATTACTGGTCATGATACCGCTCAACTATCCCGAACAAATAGTCAGGGTTTTCCTGGATCCTTCGGATACAGGATTTGATGCCGTTAACACCCTGGCGGCAAAGCTCCTCGTTATCGCCGCGATATTTCAGGTTTTCGATGTCTTGCAGGTTATCGCTGCACGCGCATTGCGCGGCGTGAAAGACACTTATGTGCCACTGTGGATTGCCGCTTTCGGCTATTGGGTCATGGGTGTCGGCGGGGGTTGCCTGCTCGCTTTTCACTTTGAGATGGAAACGATCGGACTGTGGTGGGGAATGGCGTCCGGCCTGATTATCACCGCCACACTGCTGGCCTTGCGGTTTTTAAAACTCGCCAACCGCAAGATTGTTGCCAGCGAGCGTGTTTGAGCAGCTTTACTGCTTCCGCAGATAGACAACCCAATAGACGAACGCCACCAGCACGCTGCCACCCAGAATATTTCCCAGGGTCACGGGCACCAGATTACGCAGGATGTCGACCAGGGAAATACTGTCAACGCCATCCAGCATGGCCAGTGGCAGAAAATACATGTTCGCCACCGAGTGCTCGAGGCCCGCTGCAACAAATGCACTTATCGGGAAAATGATCGCAAAGACTTTTCCGGGTACGGTTCGCGCTGCAAAGCAAAGCCAGACAGCAAGGCAGACGAGCACATTGCAAAGTACGCCTCGGATAAAGGCATCAAATGGCGGAAGATCGGCTTTTGCCAGAGCGATGGATGCAACAGTTTCTCCAACGCCACCACCGGCAAGAGCGTGAATGCCGGACCAGTGCACCAGCAAGGCCAGCCCGCATGCGCCGATAAAATTCCCGACGTAGACAATGCACCAGTTCCTGAGTAGCTCCCCCAGTGAAACACGGCCATCCGCCCAGGCCAGCACGATCAGAGCATTGCCCGTAAAAAGCTCCGCTCCTCCCACCACAACGAGAATAAGCCCTACAGAAAAAGCCATCCCGCCCAAAAAGCGTGTCGGCCCAAAGCCCATCTCGGAGCCGGTTACAACCACACTGAAAAACATGGCGCCCAGGGCGATAAAGGCTCCGGCCAGGATCGCAAGCATCAACATCTGGTCAAACCGCAACCTCACCTTGGCTACGCCGACCTGTTCCACCAGTTGAGCAATACGGGCTGGGGGAATGACACTTAAGACTTCATGATGCGCATCGGACATCTCGCGGCTACCTGCTGATGTTTGATCATTTGTTCGGCGGCTCGCTGGCAACTCAAGGTTCTCGGCAAGCCAAACTCCAGATTAGCCGCCCATGAGCGAAGCACGTTGATTCTGATCAAAATCCGAACCACTCAATGTTGCGTCATCACGGATGGCTCACTAGATTGTCCAGTCCTTCACCTCCCCACAAAAGTTGAGCGCGCATGACACATCTCGAACCTGACCTGATCCTGACCAACGGCAAGATTGTCACTCTCAACGCCGACAGCGGCATTGTCGAAGCCATAGCCATAAAGGATGGTCGCGTCTTTGCGTGTGGGACTTCAGATGAGATCAACAAGTTGAGCGGTGCCAACACATCTTTGATGCACCTGGACGGCCGCACCGTCATTCCGGGAATTGTCGATTCCCATTGCCACCCTGACAGCGCCGGTGCGCGCGTCAGCCGCTGGCTTGATCTTGGACCGAACAAAGTCGACAGCCGGCAAAGCCTGCTGGGCGCCATCTCGAGCTTTGCCGCAAAGGCGGCAGACGGTGCCTGGCTGCCCGCTTACAGGCTGAACGAAAACAAGTGCGGTGGCTATCCGACCCTTGCAGAGCTTGACGCTGCAGCAGCAGGGCACCCTTTGTTCATTCTCCGTACCGATGGCCATCTGGGTCTTGCAAATTCATCTGCCTTTGAACGCCTTGGGATCGACGCATCGACGGAAGATCCAGCGTTTGGCGCCTATGACCATGACCCCGATACGGGCGCCCTCACGGGCCTGGTTCGCGAGACGGCGGCGCACGAGTTTCTGGAAGCAGTTCATGCGGACGATACAATCGAATCCCTGATTGACGGCCTCGAGATCGTCTTCGATGAGTATCTCTCATACGGCATCACCAGCGTATACAACTCGCTGACGTCCTCGTCGGCCATTCAGGCCTATCAGAAGATGCGGGACGATCAGCGCCTCAAGTTAAGGGTCGGCATTATCGCCAGCGGCCGGGAAGAAGGCTTGATTTCCTCTTTAGCGAAGACCGGCATTCGCTCCGGCTTTGGCGATGACTGGTTGCGCGTAATCGGCGTTGAATGGTGCCCGGACTGTTCAACCAGCGGCCGCACGGCAGCCTATTATGAGCCCTACATCGGCACCAAGGCCCTTGGCGAGCCTGAGAGTAATACGGGCATGCTGTTGCACGGCTTTGAAGAACTGAAGGAGTGGGCGCTCGAGGCGCATCAGGCAGGGCTGCAGGTCTGCATCGAAGGCGTTGGCGATCGAGGCATCGACTTTGCACTTGATGTTATCGAACAGGTGCTGGAGGCACACCCGGTCGATGACCACCGCATGCGGGTGGAACATTGCTGCTACGTTACACCGCCCGTGCTTGAGCGCTTGAAGGCACTCAAGGTCATAGACAGCTCCGCAACCGGTTTCATGTCTGAACTCGGGGATGCTTACCGCGCCAACCGGGGGCCTGAAGCCATGCGCTGGATGTGGCCGCACCGCACCTTGATTGATGCCGGCATTCCCTCGCCGGGACATTCAGACAGCTATGTCTGCACCCCAAATCCCTTTCAGGCAATCGCTGCAATGGTGACCCGTAAAACGGACACAGGCGGCAGTCTCGATGCCCCTGACGGCCCGTCCGAAGCGGTAACCGTGGAGGAAGCTTTAC
>JAJFHB010000493.1 GCA_021775795.1 Hyphomicrobiales bacterium
GATTGGCAAGTCTGAGATCGGCATGAATGAGGCCGTAGTGTTCTCGTCCCCTGGGCAAAGCCGCCAGTCGTTTGCGCACCATTTTTTCGAGGCGTGTGAGCAGGGACAGGGTTTCACCCTCGATCGCCACGCCGTTCTGCCACGCGCCCCAAGTCAACTGGTCGTCAAGGATCTCATTGGGCGACCATTCATGGCGCTTGAAATCGGTTGGCGGCACCCAGTTCCGGGCGTGGAGATGCAAACGCGCCGATATTTCGCCCAAGCGCCTGAAGCCGGGAACAAGCTCGTCCTCCGATGGTTCCACGCCGGACAGAAAGCTATAGATGGACGCGTGTCTGGGTTTGTCGAAATCTGATGCAAACATGGTCTGCACCAAAGAGCCATCTTTGGCTCTCATAACTTTCGGAACCACAATGTCGGTGTCGCTGTGAAGCGCGATCAACCACATCAACTCCGAGGCGATCGACGGCGGGTTATGATAAATCAGGCGGCCGGAATTCACCCGCAGCACATATTTTTCAGACTGTGCCGGATCATCGACCAAATAGACTTTATTCTCTGACTCGCTCAGGAGCGAGACCGTCGTTGCAGCGGAAAATTCATAGTGCTCAACAAGGCGTTGGGCCTCTCTGGCAATGGCGCTGGACAGAGTATCCTGTGTTGACGTCATGATGGATTGATCCGCATTGATTTTCCGTCCTAGATCACGTTACACCTTTATAGCTCTTTTCCTTCCGCCATGGTGACTGCGAGGCTGGAGACGGGACCCAGCGGATGATCATGGTTTCTTACAAATTGATGGGTGTAGATCATGTCAAATATAGTTTCTTTGTCCAAAGCTGAGGCGGAAGCAAAGTTTTTACCAAAAATACAGGTCTGGTGGAACAGCCGGCTGGCCACCGGCACGCACCAGGAGCTTAACTGGGTCAAGTACGAACCCGGCAGCTGTTATCTGCTTCATTCCCACCCTTACGAGCAAACAAGCGTCGTGATTCAGGGTCGCATGCGTCTCACCGTTGGTGACGAAGTGCGGGACGTTGGCCCGGGGGATATGTGGTTTGCCCCGTCGGGCATGCCTCACGGTGGTGAGATCCTCGGCGACGAGCCGGTCATCTTTGTCGATGTGTACTCACCCCCCAGCGGTGGACACGGCGAAAACATCACCTACTATTAGATTGCCATTGGAGCGTTTCAGGTTGAAACGCTCTAGCGCCACTGCTTCTCCTCAAGCGTCCACGCACCGCCGGGCAATTCTCCATCCTTGATGAAGTTATCGACGATGTTCTTCAACAGTTTTGAGGAGGTGTTGTCGAAGTTCTTTGCCGGCAAGGCCTGGCCGAAAGCAATTGATCCGGTGGAGAAAACCGCGCCATTGTTGGGGGCGGTAAAGTATGTGATATCGCCACGGATTCGATAGTCGAGGGTGCCGACCAGACCGGCGTAGGCATAGAGAAGTTCTTCCGTCACCAAAACGTAGTTGTCGCTGTGGCCGCCCGAAGAGGCAATGATCTTGGTGTGCGGCGGGGTGCCGAGCGAGAGGTCGTAGCGGTCAAGCTCGATGCCCGCAGCCCCTCCGTAGGCAAGGCCTTCATTGCCGATGATTTCGTCTTCTATGCCTTCGGTGATCCAGGATACGGTTCTGTGATAGGCATCCGGCATTTTTCGGAAGGGAGCGGCTGTTTCAAAGCCTTCGGCGATGAAGCCAACGCCAAGAAGTTTCTGGGGAGCCCGTCCCCGGTTACGCCACAGTCCGCTCTTCTCGCCCGTGGTTTGAAGATAGTGCTCACCGGGTTTTGCTGCCCAGGCACGCATGCCTGAATCGAGCTTGCGCACCTCCATGCAGGAGGTGTCTTCCTCGTCAAATCCGACGCACCAATAATAGCCGTTGCCGCCCATGTACATCAGCCGGCCACCCTCGGCGACAAAGTCCTCCTGAGCATCAAGCATCCGTTCGGAAACATATTCAGGGTGGGTTCCGGTGATGACGCAATTGTACGGCTTGAGAGCTTCCAGACCCTCGTTGTGCAGGTCCTCGTCGGTGATGAAATCACAGTCGTAATTCATGTGATCGATCCAGGCGACGATGGAAAGGTCGGCGGGGAACTGCCACGGAATGTTCATGCTCGAGATACGGTATTTGGGCCGCATGTTTGTTATGGGGCGCCGGTAGGATGAAAAGCTTACGCCGGCGCCGTCCTCGTAACTGTCATAGGTTGACAGGCCGAAATCACGATCCTCATAGGTTTCGATGTCGATGTCAGAGATTACCGGCGGCTGGCCCGTCATCGGCTGAATTATCTGGGCATCGAAGCTCAAACTCTCGTTGGCATAGGCCAGATAGCTCGCCGTGGGCACAAGGAAGCACAGTTTCGCCGACGGTTTTGCCGGGCGAACGAAGAAGACGACATACTCCTCACCCAGCCCTTTGCCGTTGCCTACCCGCAGCCGCACAGCGTAGACGCCGCTTTTCAGCGTCTTGGGGATCTGCATGGAGTTCGTGACGTCCCAGCCACTGTCGGTGACCGATTCCGGATGGAATTCGATGCCGCCAAACTCTTCCGGCGCGAGGCGGAAGCAGTCATTCTTGCCAGACCAGTTCCACCCGGTCATCGCCCGCACCGGATGGTTGATGCCTTTGGCATTAAGCCCGTGGGGGCCAACGTCGATGACGGTGTTGCCTATGCCATTTTCGGAATAGCCAGCTGTTGTATCCCAGTAAGCTGCCACTGAGCCTTCAGGTGGAACGCCGCCGGCGCAGATCGCATCCAGTTCTGCGCGCGACAGAACCCTGTCACAGACACCAGGGCGGTCGATCTTGCCGCAATAGGTGTCGGCCACGAAGTCTCCGCGATGTACGTGGTTGTCGCGTCCGCCGGCCATGATGAAGGGAACGTCCGCGCGGTTCTTTTGCGCAAACCGGAACTTGTGCTGGACGTGGGAATTGTAGGTGTAGGGAACAACCTTGCCGATCAGCGAGTTGTAGCGGTTGCTTACACCCTCCTGATAGATCGTCGCCTTACCGGTCTTACGGTCAAAAGTTGCGGCAATGAAATACCAGACCTTGTCGACAAGCGGCAGCTCCGTGACCACGTAGTCGATCTCATTACCATCGCCCACCCAGAATTCCAGGTAGCCGCTGCCATTGATGCCGATGCAGTAGCCCTCATTCGTCTTCACATCGTATCGGCCCATAATGCACTGGCGCATGCCGCGCTTGGCAACCGTTGGATAGATGTAGCAGAAGACGCTCAGATTACCGTCGAGGCTGAGATGGTTGTCAGGGTCATCGACAACGAGAAATGAACCAAGTTGGGTATATTGCCTCTTGACCGGCCAGGTTCCGTTAATGGGATTGTCAATTTCTTCTTCAACGAAACCCGGTCCGTCGGGATGCTCATCACCATGAATTAGCCGGACCAATTGCGCTTCTGCCGTATCTGTCCCGTCCGCATGCACCAGAAAGTCCACGCTCTCTCCCTGCTTTACGGAGAGTTTGTCGGTGTATCCGAAAATCTTTTGCTCAGCCATATCAGGCTCCCATCAAATCCTTGATCTGTAAGAGAAAAACGCCGTGATAGGCTTCTTCTACAGTTTCGTAGTCTGTGTCTTCGACAGCGCTTGGCGGCGTGCCTCTCGTGCCTGAAAATGCGACGATGCTGAAACGCGATGTGGCGCTGTTGCGTCTGACGGCATACTTGTTCGTCATCGCCATGCGTCTGAAATGGTGCAACAGGCGCTCCAGCGGTTCGCTGTGCTGGCCAAGCGGTTTGCGCTTGTGCTCGTCGATCACGTCGTCGCACACCAACGTCTGCAAAAACTGTGTTTGCCTGCCGTCGAAATGTTGCCGAAAGACGATGTCGCGATCATGCATTGCAACGTCATCGCCTGTCGTGTCGCCACCCTTCGGCTTGCGGCTTTGAGCCTTCTTCGCCATCACGATTCCATCAGGTCGTTGACACGCCGCATGAATACACCGTGGTACGCCTCCTCAAGTGTCGCGTATTCCCTGTCTTCCACAACTCTTGGAGACGTGCCGCGTTCGCCGGAAAAAGCAATAATCTTGTGTGGACCACCAAGCCCCTCACGGTGAATTGCATATTTGTCCACCAACGGTGCGCGACGGAAATAGAGCAGGAGCCGTTCAAGTGCTTCCGAGTGCTGCCCCAACGGCTTGCGGCGGTGTTCCTCGATGACTTCGTCGCAGACGAGGTCCTTGAGATAGTCACGCTGCATCTTGTCGAAACGGCGGTGGTAAAGTTCGTCTTTGTCGTCAATCTCGGTTGCTTCTTCCGGCAAAGCTTCGCCGCCTTTTTCGGTGCGCGTCGATCGCCACTCTCCTTTCTTCTTGTCCCGCCAGGCCCGAAACTGCTGCTTCATGCCGTAGAGACCGTTATTCAGGAAAAGCACCACGAACAGCATGATGAGGCCAATCATGATGTGGCGTATCGGACCAAGAGTAACCAGAACCTTGTCGAGCAAGACGACAATGAGCGTGCCGAGAACCGCGCCCTCAGCCTTGCCTATGCCTCCGATCGTCAGCATGGCGAGGCCCAGAAGGACCGTATCAAATCCAAAAATGGAGAAGGTCACGCCACGATAGTGGGCTGCGTAGAATCCACCAATGAAACCGAGCGCCACGGAAGTGATGAGGAAGATTGTTATCCGGGCCCGGCGATAGTCGACGCCGGTCGCTTCGGCGAAGGC
>JAJFHB010000494.1 GCA_021775795.1 Hyphomicrobiales bacterium
GCGTCTAGAAACGACGGCCACTTTTCCTGTGACCTCCAGGCAGCGTTTTGCCACTCCGGCATGTCCGGGCAGGTATCCAGGGCCGCTGCCACTGATTTGCGAAGTGTTTTGGTCGCAAGACCGGCAGTCATGGGGTGAACCGGCTCGATCAGCGGCAGACTGGTAAATTCTTCTTCCGTCACGATGTGATCGGGATGTGTCATCTGCAGTTGGCCATTGAACTCCTCAAGCCGTCCGCTGATAAGCCGCAACTCACCTACAGGCAGTTGTTTTTGCAAATAGTCCACGTGGGCCCGAAAAAACACCAGAGTAATTTCACCTGTGCGATCAAAGCACTGCACCCGGTAGGGCACGCGCTTGTTGTGCCGTGGAGGCGGGAAGTGCTTGCCCACTGTTACAGAGATTGTGGCAATCGTTCCTTCAACAGCCTCTTCGATCGTAGGTTGATGGCTTCTGTCGATGATCGCATAGGGAAAATGCCATAACAGGTCGACGACACGGGCGGCTTCACTCTTTCCCTCATCGTCCACCCGGCCAACGAGACGGCCCAGATTGGCGGCTATCTTGGGGCCAATTCCCGGAAGTGTGGATATTTCCGCAAACAGGGGGTTTAGGAATTCTGGCCGCATGGAGCGTTGTGCCGTTCAATAAGTTATCGCCTGCCACCACGAATGATCGCGAAGCAGGGTGCGAAGGGGAGTTTCAACGTTCTCGGGCGCTGATTCAATATACTCACGGGCATCTCGAAGCGAATCTGACGGCAGCGCCTGCAGGTATTCGACAGCCGCCGTTAAAGAAAAGGCGTGACCCATCCGTTCTTCAAAGTTGCGGGGAAGGTGTGTCCAGACGGCACCGTTGTAGGGTGTCTCCCTTAGCCAGGAGCGAACACTCACAACGGTTTCGCTATCACCATGTTCCTGTCCATCCTCGAGACTTGTGCAATAGCCGATGTGATGTTCTTGAGCCCGCTCACGCGCGGCCAAATCCAATCTGGCTTCGATGATGTCTGAGCGAATGCTGGCAATGTGGCTCGTTGCACAGGCCGCGCCATGCTCATAGTCAATTACCACCGCCAGGGCCTTGTTGCGCTTATCCGAGATCCTGGAGAATTCGAACGGCAGGCTGGGTCCCTGAGCCACATACCATTCACCTTCTACTTTGGGCTCCAGATCGTCCAGATCCCAAAGAAGTGATCCCCATCCGAGAATTGCAATGTTGTCCATCGGCAGGCGAATTCCAATTGCTTTACAGCTTCTTGCAACAAGTCATTGTGTCTTTGCTTAGCATGTCTATAACGCACACAATCACAAACGATCCAGCACTTCGCAGCCATGAACAACGACTCGCGCCGTCGGCGCCTCATATATCGAGCCTCGCACCGGGGTATCAAGGAAATGGACCTGTTGCTTGGCGGCTATGCAAAAGCACGGGCTGAGCATCTGGATTCGCACGATCTGGATCTGCTGGAAGAGCTGATGGATGTGCCCGATCAGCAGCTTTACGCCTGGATCACAAGCGCTGAAGCCCTTCCTGATGGTTTTCAGAACGCCCAGTTTGATGAGCTGAAAGCATATTGTTTCAAGCAGCGAACCGACAGATCGCCGGGAGAATAGAGAAAAGTGTCCGACACGGCCCTCGTTGACAAGATATCAAAGCGCGCTCCTGCGCAACGCACGCTTGTCACAGGCGCGCCTGAGGGCTTGGATGCACTTTCCATTGCTGATTTTGCACGGCTTTACGCAAGGCCGGATGCGCCGGTCATAGCAGTGACCCGGGATGATCGCCGGCTGACTGCGATGAATGATGCTCTGAAATTCTTCGCACCCGATCTGGAAGTTTTGAAATTTCCCTCCTGGGATTGCCTGCCTTACGACCGCGTTTCGCCTCACGCCAATATTGTTGCGGAACGAACAACAACGCTGGCGCGCCTGGCCATGCCGGAAAAAGTCACCTCCGGGATTATCGTGCTGACGACAGCAAACGCCATGCTGCAACGGGTGCCGACACGTGAAATCATTGTCCAGTCGGCCTTCGCGGCAGCTCCCGGGCAGATTCTCAATCTCGACGCACTGCTCGCGTTCCTCGCGGAAAATGGCTTTAACCGGACAGGAACAGTCGTCGACCCTGGTGACTATGCCATCCGGGGGGGCATCGTTGATCTATACCCGCCGGGCGCACCTGAACCTGTGCGCCTTGATTTGTTCGGGGACACCCTGGAATCAATCAGAAGCTTTGATCCCGTAAGCCAGAGAACAACAAGCCAGCGCAAGCGTTTGGAACTGGTACCCGCGAGCGAAGTCATCCTGAATGCAGAGAGCATATCCCGCTTCAGGCGCGGCTATGTGGCAGCCTTCGGAGGCGTAACCTCAACCGACCCGCTGTATGAAGCCATCAGCGCCGGGCATCGTTTTCAGGGGATGGAGCACTGGTTGCCCCTGTTTCACGAAGATGTCGTTTCTGTTGTCGAATTCTTTCAGCCAAGTGCAGTCATTCGCGATCATTTGGCAGATGATGCGATAGACGCCCGGCTTGAACAGGTTTCTGGATACTATGACGCTCGTGTTGAGGCTCTGGAACAGGAGGGCTTGGGCGCACCACCCTACAAACCGCTCAAACCTGCAGCTCTCTATCTTTCCACCGAGGATTGGAAACGAGAAACGGAGTCTTGCCCGCAAGTTTCGATCACACCGTTTGAACAGCCGGAAAGCGATACCAGAGACACCATCCTCAGCCTTGGCGGGCGTCAGGGGAGATCTTTCGCAGCAGAACGTCAGGCCGGTGGCAACGTCTATGATGCACTCAAGGCACATGTGGACACGCTCCATAACGCCGGAAAGCGCACCATCGTGGCTTGCTGGAGTGACGGTTCAAGAGACCGCCTGAGCTCCCTGTTGGAAGACCATGGCATGTCGGTCGTTCCGGAAGTGAACGACTGGAACGAAGCTCAGGCGTTGAACAAGAATTCTGTCGGCCTGGCGGTTCTGGGGCTCGAAACAGGCTTTGAAAATGAAGAATTCGCATTCATTGCCGAACAGGACGTCCTCGGAGACCGGCTCATCCGCCAGGTCCGCAAGGCAAAACGCGCCAAGGACTTCCT
>JAJFHB010000495.1 GCA_021775795.1 Hyphomicrobiales bacterium
GTGATGCTCGAAGAAGTCGCCAAGCGCATCGACGGGCTGTTTCAATAGGCAGTGCGGGACGTGGAACCGAATCTCAACGAGTTCAGACGGTTTGCAGAAGAGCTTGCGCGTGAGGCAGCCGCTCTCGTGCGTGAGTATGCCGGTGACTTTGCCGTTGAGATCAAGGATGACGGCTCACCTGTCACAAATGTCGATACGGCCGTTGAGCGGATGCTTCGTGAGCGCATTGACAGCACCTACCCAACTCATGGGGTGACGGGGGAGGAATATGGAGCCCGTGATCTGGATGCGGAGTTTGTCTGGGTTGTCGACCCTATTGATGGAACCCGTCAGTTCTCGACGGGCCTGGCCAACTACGGCACGCTGATCGCTCTTTGCCGGCAAGCCAAACCGGTGGTCGGGATCATAAGTCAGCCGGTGATCGGTGACATTTATGCGGGCGTGAGCGGGGAAGGGGCCTGGCTCAATGGCCGGCCCATTACTTCGCGAATGACCACATTACCTGGCAAGGCGATCGCCTGCCTGGCTGACATTGATTCATTTGATGAGCGCACACGCCCAGGCTTTGAGGCTGTGCGTCTTGCGTCAGACTGGAATGTCTATGATGGCGGCTGCCTTGGCTTTGCAGCACTTGCGGCGGGCCGGATTGATATCTGTCTCTATGCCGCAAATGTGGAATGTTACGATGTCTGTGCCCTGGTTCCGGTTATCGAAGGCGCTGGCGGTGTGATTACCGATTGGCGGGGCAATCCTCATGATCTTCATTCAACCGGAGAGACCGTGGCGAGTTGCAGCCCGCAATTGCATGAAAAGGTGCTGGCGCTTCTGGCCTGATGTGGGGCTGTTGAGGCACGCGGTTGGCGTGCCTCCCTGCAATCTAGATATCGTAGAATTCTGCCGCGTTGCAGAAACTTGCTTCAGAATTCGTGTTCGGGTGGCCCTCGGAGTAGAGCGCGCCAAAATCATAGACGCAATTCTCTGAACTCGTGTCGAAGGTAACCGGGATGCTGGATGCTTCTTCGTCTGCCACAAAGGTCGTGTGATCGAACCCGAGTTCATCGCCGTAGGCGTTTTCCGTGTAGAGTTCGATCAGATTTTCGCAGCTGTAGCCGACGAAATCTGTGTCCTCTGCTGCCTGTGCGGAGACAACGCCGGCTGTTGCGCCGATGATGCCGAGCGCAACGGCGCTGAATACTGCGGATCTGACTGATTTGGACAAATTGATCATTTTCCCTCTCCTCATCTTGATACCGGATCTTAGGTTTTGTGATCCGTGTTGATCAGGAGATGGGGAGGCGGATGCAATGTACCTGTGATCCGTGTCACCCGGGAACGAATTGCACAAATATTGTGCATTGCAATAATAAATCTTTGACATTGTTGCGTTGCAGCATAGGCTCTGTGGGTTGAGCCTTGAGTTTGTGCTCACAAATCCCTGCGGAGGTGCCATGTCGGATTATCACACGCTTGGGGGGACACTAAGGAAGCTCTGGCCCGGAGAGGTCGATGCTTTCAAAGACCACTTGTTGCGCCTCGATGCGGACGCAAGACGGCTGCGGTTTTGCGGCCTCGTGAGAGATCAGTTTATCGAAGATTACTGCGCCACTGCCCAGCGCCTCGGCACGGTAATCTATGGCTACTTTATCGATGGCGTGCCCGTTGCTGTCGGTGAAATGCGGGCTTTGTATGATTCACAGCCAAGTGAAGCGGAAGTGGCGCTGACGGTCGAAAAGGATTACCGCGATCTGGGCATTGGCACGGCGCTCATGAGTCGGATCATAAGATCAGCGCGTAATCGCCATGTTCGCCGTTTGCATATGATCTGCCTGGTGGAGAACATCCGCATGCAGCAGATTGCCCGCAAGCACAAGGCGCAGCTGCGGCACATGCAAGGCACTACGGTGGGGGAGCTTGATCCTCCTTATCCCACGCCGCTTTCGTTGTGGCTTGAAAATGTCGATGACAACAGCGGCTATGTCTCCGCTGCTATTGACGCGCTCTAGGGCATTTGAGGATTCAGTCTTCGGTTGCCAGCTGGTTGTAGTCAGGTTGGCCGTAGGACAGGCAACGGTAGTAGCTGTCAGCGTTGTCGCTGTTCTCGGCAACGCAGTCCACCACCGGCAACAGGTCCTGCTGTGAAGCGTAATAGATGTACGGCGTTATCAGCAGCCGGCTTGCGCCATTGTCGGTATTGCCGAAACGGTCGATCTGACCGGCGATGACGGGGTAGGCGTGTTCGAGGATTTCCTTGAAGGTGTCACCCTCAATGAAATTGTCCGGCAGCTGGTCGAAGGGACCATCAAAATAGTTGTTGAGGATCGAGCTGCCGGTATATACGCCCACAAGAATGCGCCTGTTGAGATGAGGATCGCTAATCATCGCAAAGCCGGTGCGTTGTCCAATCTCTATGTTCTGTGAAATTCGCGACGGAGCATAGATTTCCGGCGCTGAAATTTCATCGTTGAGAACATAGTGAAACAGCCGTTGCGGGCGGTTGTAGACGAGATAGAAAGACAGGCCAGATTCGTCATAGACGGGTCCGATATACTCTTCTCCTTCGGCCAGGATGTCGGCCTCGGGTTGCACATGCGTCAGGTTATTCAGCCTGAACCGTACGCTTTGGCCGCCGTAGGAGACATCGTAGACAAAGCGGTCGATCTTTGTGACGGCCACGCCGTCAGCGGTGGTCAATTGCTGATAGGCGCTGACGAGATCCTCGTTCCATTCCGTATAACCTGAGTAATAAGCGAAATGGACGATGCCCTGGTCGCGGTCCAGCGCGTCCAGACGGATGTTGCCATCGATTTCGAGGCCGTCCTGCATAAAGCTGAAGTAATAGTAGTTTTCTGTCGGGTAGACCTGCACCTCGAACGGCAGGTTTTCGAAGACGAAGGCAAAGACCTCCGTTTCATTCTGCAGATCCAGCGACGGGCCTTCGGCCAATGCCTCCAGGTAGTGCTGGTTCAGGACAAGCTCGCTGCCGTGCCCATCACCTGCATGCGCTGCGCCCGAAGAGAAGGCGATCATTAGCGTAAGAATGGTGAGCGGGCGGGTGAACATGATCAATCGATCGATGAGATGATGCGCGAGTGCGAATCTATGTAAGACGAATTGCGGAAGTGCCTCCAGGAGGCCCGCCGGCGATGTGATCCCGGTCTGTAATGAGACCAGGGGGATACGTGCCCTGCAAGATTACTGTCGTTGTTGCTGTCATCTCCCTCAAAATTTCCCGCGCTTTGCTGTTGGGAGCGTAATTGCGAACCGGCTCTGTTATGGGAAACGTTGCTGTCGTGAACAGGCGCTGAAACAGTGCGGTCATGCCAGCCAGATTGATAACGTTGGTGGAACAGCGCCAATGCGGGCTCTGAAGAATCCTGATCCGGGTTGATGTTTTGTGGCGCACCACCTGACTGGTCCGTGTTCTGGACCCCGCCGGGCAATTCGGGAACGTTGACCGACGGCAACGGCTCAAGTCTGGCGATGGGCTGCTCTGCTTCCGGCTCGGGCTCGGGCGCAACGATGACAAAGTCCATGCTTCTGAACACCTCAACATCGCCAATCCAGGATGTATCATCGCGCTCAGCTTCATGAGGGTTCAGGCGCCCGAACGCATCAGTGTTGAGATCAACATCAATCAGATAGGAGTTGGCCGGGCCGTCCGGGGCGTAGGGTTCGCCCTGATCGGGGTAATCGGCAAGGGCTGATGCGGGCAGCAGTTGCGTATCATGGCGACGTGGCGTGCCCTGAAGGCCGTGTACCTGGTCTTCATCGTTGCGGAGTGTGGTTCCACCATCTGCACAGGGGCCATCGGGAGAACATAATGCGTCGCCGGTCGCCCACATAATCGCGTCCGGCCGTGACGGGTCGAGGTTACCGTTTGCTGCATAGCCAAAACCAAAATCAACACCGCCGGCGGCATTTGCGCGGATATAGGGTGTGCCGTGGTTGACGCGGTCATAATAGCCGACATCGAAACGGGCGAGATAGTGCCAGTTGCCATTGCGGCGCTTGTATTGCAGTACCCGTGAGATATGCGGTGTGGCAAAGGGCCTGTCACCATCAAGGCCAAGGTTCCTGACACCACCGCGCTCAGCAATGATAACCGTGCCGTCGCGCGAAAACGCCAGGTCTGTAACCGCAGCGCCGTTCTGGGCACCGTCCACATCGAAGTCCGGCATCATGAATTCGCGCCGCACATCGTCAATGTCAAAGCGGCCATCCGATTTCAGCGCCACGGACCAGATCGAGTTACGGCGCTCATCGCCGGCACTGGACCAGCCCCGGTCACCGAGCGGGTCGGCTGCCCAGATTGCATAATACAGCCGCACCGTCTCACCATCTGGCTCCGGGAAGAGGCCGATACCCCAGACGCGCCTACGAAAATCGGCGATGTTCCAGCATTCTGGGGTGGCTGAAAAATCTGAATCGCAGTTTTCAATGTCAGCGGCAGTTCCTGTTGCGAACGGAACAAGCGGCAGCTCACGTTCTTCGCCAGCTGTTGCGTCATGGAAACCCGCACGCCCGTCAACACCATGATCGAAGTAATCAAGGATATCTCCCGTCGCCACATCAAGACGGAAAATCATGCCGGTTTCGAGATCTGAGACGAAGAGCTGTTTGTTCCAGCGGTCGTAGGCGATGTTGCCCAGAGAGGCGCCGGTGTTCTCGCGGCCGTCCAGAGAGATGGTTGCAAATACTTCGGCGCGATATCCAGTGTCAGGGTTGAGACGATAGACAGTGCCGGGACCACCTTCAGGCCCCCACATGCCGTCCATCCAGTCCTCGTTGCCGTCTGTGCGGTGCAAGCCGAAAGCAGATGTTGCCGTTACATAAATGCTTGCAGGCTCCACATCGTCGATGGCGATGCCGAAAACCTGTCCTACTTCTTCGGCGGTGATCTGTGCGCGCTGAGGTTCATCTGCCCAATGCACACCATGGGGGTCGTCACCAGGTCCGCGAATATCGATAACGCTGCCGACAATGCCTTCCGGGTCAATCACCACATCGATCTCGCCATCAACATTTGCGACTTCAAGC
>JAJFHB010000496.1 GCA_021775795.1 Hyphomicrobiales bacterium
CGGTTTCTCTGACAAAGACGGGGCGGGAACTCTACGCAATTGCCGAACAGCAGTTTGAGACAGAACTACAGGCACAGCAGCTGTTGACGGCAGCGAGTTCACTCGAGGTTGGCGAACTGGTGCTGGCGGCTGATGCTGCAATCCATGTGCTGCCGCTGGTGGCGCGATTTCTGCAACGTTATCCGCAGCTGGGTTTTGAAATGAAGTCGGGCAATTCGGCAACTGCGCTCGGGCTGCTCAACGCCTTCGAGGCGGATTTTGCCGTGGTTGCGGAAGAACCCACCGGAACCGCCTACAACAAGCGATTGTTGCGCCGCGACCCGATGGTTGCGTTCGTTTCCAAAGCACATGCGCTGGCACACCGAAGGCGCATTCGCTTCAGAGATATCTGTTCTGGACCCTTGGTGTTGAGGGAGCAGGGTTCGGTCACCCGGCGTCTGCTCGAGGCGGAACTCGTCTCCCGTGGCCTTGCTATTGATGCCAGCATCGTCGTTGAAGGACGTGAGGCGGTCAGGGAGGCAGTCGCTGCAGGCCTTGGGATCGGCATTGTGTCGCGTGGCGAATTTGTTGATGACCCAAGGCTGCACCTGATCACCATCTCGGATTGGGATGTTGTCATGAATGAATGGCTTGTCTGTCTTTCGGCACGGCAAAACCTGCATATCATTGAGCAGTTCCTGGCGATGGTGGATGAGCAGGGGGGTTAGATCGCTTCTTTGCTTGACCCTCGTCTCAAATTCTGGCCTTTCTCCTGCACATTCGACGAGCAGCAGCCAGGGTTAAAGGGAGCCACAACCATGAGCCGGACGGTCTACGTAAATGGCGAATATGTTCCCGAGGAAGACGCCACAGTATCCATTTTTGACCGTGCCTTTCTCTTTGGTGACGGCATCTATGAGGTGACCTCGGTGCTGGGGGGCAAACTCATTGACTTTGAAGCACATGTGCAGCGGCTTGACCGCTCGCTCGGTGAAATCAGCATGGACTGGCCGTGCACACCTGAAGAGCTGCTGGAAGTGCATCGTGAGCTCGTGCGCCTCAACAACGTGGTTGAGGGGGGTGTCTATATGCAGGTCACCCGCGGCAGTGCAGACCGCGAGTTTCCATTTCCTGCTGAAACACCGACGACCCTTGTGGCCTTTACGCAGGCCCGTCCTCTCCTGGATAACCCCAGGGTTAAAACCGGCATACGTGTGGTCTCCATGCCCGACATCCGCTGGCAGCGGCGGGATATCAAATCAACAGCCCTGCTGGCCCAGGTGCTCGGCAAGGAGCGGGCTGTGTCCGAGAATGCCTATGAAGGCTGGATGGTTGAGGATGGTTATGTCACCGAAGGCACGTCGTCTTCAGCTTATATTATCAAGGACGGCAAGGTTGTAACCCGGCCTTTGAGTAACTCCATTCTTCCCGGCGTCACACGCCGCACTCTGTTGCATCTGATGCAAGAATGCGATGTGGAGCTTGATGAGCGGCTGTTTACGATTGAAGAGGCCTATGCTGCTGACGAGGCGTTCATCACCAGCGCATCGACATTCGTCCTGTCGATTGTGGATATTGATGGCCGCAAGATTGGTGATGGCACGCCTGGACCGTTGGCCAGGCGTCTGCGCGAAATATACCTTGAAGAAGCGCTCAAGGCTGCCGTCTGACCGGCATTCAGGGTCCTGCCGGACTTCTTTATCTCCTTTCGATGCGGCCAAAGTTTCCCCAGATGAACGAGTGTTTCATGCGGTTTCAGGAATCGGGTCTGTTGCGAGGCTGAATCAGCAGAAAATTTCAACTGCAGGTTCTATCTCTTGCCCCGCTGCGCAAGCGGGCCTAATCTGCCCGCCAACCTGCTCCCCATTGTTCAGTAA
The DNA here is from genome assembly GCA_021775795.1 of Hyphomicrobiales bacterium. Lineage (GTDB taxonomy): Bacteria > Pseudomonadota > Alphaproteobacteria > Rhizobiales > JAJFHB01 > JAJFHB01. The sequence continues at coordinate 1,857 of JAJFHB010000496.1, forward strand.
CACACCAGGGGAAACGGGATTTAAAGGGAGATAGTACTCATGAGGAAAATGCTCAGTCTTTTGGGCGTTATGGTGTTTGCCTTGGCAGTCGCAACGGCGGCCAATGCGAAAACACTCAGAATGGCGTACGACGCCGATCCGGTGTCGCTCGACCCCCACGAACAACTGTCGGGCGGTACGCTGCAATTGTCACACATGGTTTTCGATCCGCTTGTGCGCTGGACGCAGGAGCTTGGATTTGAAGGCCGCCTGGCGGAAAGCTGGGAGCGTATTGACGATCTGACAGTGCGGTTCAATCTGCGCCAGGGCGTGAAATTTCACTCCGGCAACATGATGACTGCAGCCGATGTGGTCTGGACATTCGACCGGTAGAAAGAAAGCCCGGACTTCAAGGGCATATTCGAACCGTTTGTCTCCATGACCGCCGTCGACGACAACACAGTTGATCTCGTCACCAGTGGACCAAATCCGCTTGTATTGCACACAGCGACCTACATTTTTCCGATGGACAGTGCCTATTATTCTGGCACGGATGAGCGTGGCCGCGATAAATCTGAAGTCGTGAAACACGGTGACAGCTTTGCATCGACAAACGTGTCGGGCACGGGCCCCTTTGTCATCACCTCGCGTGAACAGGGTGTGCAGGTCGAGTTCGCCCGTTTCGATGGCTACTGGGACACAGACTCACCGGGTAATGTGACAGAGATCGTCTTTACGCCGATTGCCGAAGACGCAACCCGCGTTGCAGCTCTGCTTTCCGGTGACGTTGATTTCATCGCTCCCGTTCCGCCGACCGACCTTGCGCGGATTTCTGATAATGATGGTACCGAGCTCATCACCATGACGGGAACGCGGATCATCATGTTCCAGATGGACCAGGACCGGCGTGAGGAGTTTCGTAATCCACTCGTTCGTCAGGCCATTGTTCATGCGGTCAATAATGTCGGGATCGTTGAGCGTATCATGGATGGCTTCGGCACCGCCGCGGCCCAGTTCAGCCCGGAAGGTTATCTGGGATACAATCCAGCGCTGCAGCCCCGCTTTGATGTTGCACGGGCAAAAGAGCTCATGGAAGAAGCAGGTTATGCTGACGGTTTTGACGTCACAATGATGGCGCCGAACAATCGTTATGTGAACGATGCCAATATTGCAGAGGCAGTGGCTTCCATGCTCGCACAGATCAACATCCGTGTTGACTTGACGACAATGCCAAAGGCTCAGTACTGGCCCAAGTTTGATGAGCGTGCAGCTGATATGATGATGATCGGCTGGCATTCGGATACAGAAGATTCAACTAACTTCTACGAATTCCTGACCATGACCAGGGACGCAGATTCAGGCCGCGGCGCCTACAACAATGGCGGTTATTCCAACGCTGATGTTGACAAGATGGCGATGGACAGCCTGACGATGACAAACGACGAAGAGCGAGCACAAGTGCTGCAGCAGATTGAACAAACTCAATTTGATGAAGCCGCTTTTGTTCCGTTGCACTGGCAGGATCTTGCCTGGGCAGGGCGTACCGGCGTTCATGTTGAGGCCATCCTCAACGTCATGAACTTCCCCTATCTCGGCGATCTTGTGATCGATTGATCGGGAAGAGGGTTACGTGATGAAGAGAGGCGCCTCCTACTGGCGCCTCTCTTTGTTCCAATTGATGACAGGGGCAGCACATGGAGACCTTGACCTTTCTGTTGCGGCGTGTGGTGCAGGCTGTCATCGTCATGTTTGTGATCTCGATTATCGGATTTTCAATCCAGGATAATCTTGGAGATCCCTTACGTGAACTTGTCGGCCAATCCGTTTCGGAAGCCGAGCGTGATGCATTGCGGGAGACCATGGGGCTCAATGATCCCTTCATGGTTCAATACTTCCGGTTCCTGGGAAATGCCGTTCAGGGCGATCTTGGCACTTCCTATTTCTTCAAAAAGCCAGCGCTTGAGGTGATCCTCAACAAGCTTCCCGCGACTTTTGAACTGGTGTTGTGTGCAACCTTCATCATTATCGCGGTCTCGGTGCCGACCGGAATTTACTGCGCGATTAACCCGAGAAAATTCCTGGCCCGCGCCATAATGGCGGTTTCCATCATCGGCATTTCAATCCCGGTTTTTCTAACCGCTATATTTCTGATTTATCTGTTTGCCGTTGAACTCAACATCATGCCGGCGTTCGGGCGCGGGGAAACCGTGCAGCTCGGCTGGTGGAACACGGGCTTTTTGACGCTTGATGGTCTGGTGCATCTGGTGCTGCCGTCAATCGCACTTTCATCAATCATGCTGCCGTTGTTCATCCGGCTCATTCGCGGCGAGATGATGGAAGCCCTGCGGACCGAGTATGTGCGCTTTGCCTGGGCCAAGGGGCTGTCGCCGAAACGCATCTGGTTTGTGCATGCGCTTAAGAACACGCTCCTGCCTGTCATCACTGTCGGTGGCGTTCAGATCGGCACACTCATCGCCTACACAATCTTGACGGAAACTGTTTTTCAGTGGCCGGGAATGGGCTTTTTGTTCATCGAAGCGGTACAGCGGGTCGATACACCGCTGATCATTGCCTACATCATTGTGGTGGGCCTCATCTTCGTCATCACGAACACTATCGTCGATCTCGTCTACACCTGGGTGAATCCCACAGTTAAGCTCTCGGGAGTTAAGGGATGAACGCGATACAGCGGGCTCGCAACTCCAACTTCTATTATCAGTTCAAACGTGACCCGGTTGCGATCGGCAGTGCTGTTGTTCTTTTCACCTTTGTTGCGCTTGCCATTCTGGCGCCGTTGATCGCACCGCAGAACCCCTACGACCCACTGCAACTCGACATCATGAATTCGAAGGAGCCCCCAGTCTGGGCTGAACGCGGAAGACCTGAGTTCCTGTTGGGGACGGACAACCAGGGTCGGGACATGCTGAGTACGATCCTCTACGGCACCGGCATTTCTCTGCTCATAGGTGTCTTTGC
>JAJFHB010000497.1 GCA_021775795.1 Hyphomicrobiales bacterium
TAGGTCGCCGGCGTATGTGGGCAATTCACTGAGACGATGTCCATGCGCGCCAACATCTGATCAAGGCTCTCCCAATAGGTGAACTCAAGATCTTCTTCGATGGCGGCGGCAACCCGGCGGCGGTTGTGATAGTGAATCTGAAGCCCAAACGCCCGCGCCCGCCTGGCGACAGCCTGCCCAATGCGGCCCATGCCGACAATACCCAGGCGTTTGCCAAATATACGATGGCCAAGCATCCAGGTCGGTGACCAGCCGTTCCAGCCCTCTTCACTGCCGATGACCGCTGCACCTTCAATCAGACGGCGCGGTACAGCAAGAATGAGGGCCATGGTCATATCCGCGGTGTCTTCCGTGAGGACGCCGGGCGTGTTGGTTACGGTGATGCCGCGATTGCGTGCGGATTCAACATCCACATTATCAACACCCGTGCCGAAATTCGCGATCAGCTTCAGGTTTTCACCCGCCTGGCCAATGACGCCCGCATCAATCCGGTCAGTCACGGTGGGGACAAGCACGTCGGCAGTTTTGACCGCTTCGACGAGATCCGATTGAGACATCGGGGTGTCGTCAACATTGAGGCGGGCATCGAACAACTCGCGCATTCTCGTCTCAATGGTGTCAGGTAGTCTGCGCGTTACAATTACCAGTGGTTTTTTTGTCGTCATTGGGCGTCTCCGCAGCCGGGCGTTCACAACTCATTAACTTTGCACGCCGACACTCTTTATGAACGCGCTCGCACGATGTACACTTCGTTCTTCTCTCTAGCAAATGGCTAGTGTGAACACAAAGGGGCTTCGCGCGAGGCATTGAAATTTCTTAATGGAAATTGCGCTTAAGCGGATATAGTTCATGGCAGTGTCTTCACAGAATTTTGGCTCGACGGAGACCAGTAACATCAAGCGCAATGTTTTTGCCGCCCTGTTTGTCGCAGTTATACTCGGTGCCGCCGGCGCCGGGGTTTTCCTGTTCATGCGGGAAGATGCAACTGCCAATGCCGATATTATCTACACAGGCTCCATCGATTCGCCTGATCGCGCAACCGGCCCCAGCGGCCTTCCCATTCCACGTTATGTCAGCTTGAAGACGGACCGCGTAAATGTGCGCCGGGGGCCGAGCACGGCTCATCAGGTCATCTGGGTGTTTGCGCGGAAAGACCTTCCGGTCGAAATTATTGCCGAATATGAGCACTGGCGCCGCGTTCGCGACAGTGAAGGCGAGGAAGGCTGGGTTTATCACAGTCTCCTGGCAGGGCGGCGGACAGGCCTTGTTGCGCCCTGGCGCTCCGGTGAGCGGCTGGAACTTCTCGAAGGTGCAGATGACGCTGCCGATGTTGTCGCGATCGTCGAGACGGGTGTGGTCGGCGACATTGAAGCCTGCAACGGCGAATGGTGCAATTTCACCGTCAACGGCTATTCAGGCTGGATCCAGCAGGAATTTGTCTGGGGCGTATACCCCAACGAAGAGATCAACTAGACCACTTCACCTTGATATGGAATTGATTTGAGCGGGGCTTTCGCGGCTGCCGACGACAAGGCTGTTGCCCTGTGACCAAGGCCGCTTTGCAGCAATCAACCGGCTTCGGCGATGCGCACGATAACATCAATTTGCTTTATCTCGGTGCCATGCGGCGGCTGCGGCAAGCCCAGCACTTTCAACTCAGAGTTCGGAATGTCGATGAGACGGCCTTCCGATTCGAGATAGAAGTGATAGTGATTTGACGTGTTGGTATCGAAGTAGGTTTTCGACCCGTCAATTGCCACTTCGCGAAGCAAGCGTGCACCCATGAACTGGTTCAAGGTGTTGTACACAGTGGCGAGCGATACCGGCACATTTGCACTGACCGCCTCTTCATGCAGTTCTTCCGCCGTAACATGGCGATCACCCTGGGCAAAAAGCAGCTCAGCCAGCGCCAGCCGCTGACGGGTTGGACGCAGCCCAGAGGTTCGCAATTTTTCTGCAATGTTCATGGCCAGTTTCCGAATTGCCACAAGGTATCAAAAGTGTGGCGACACTCAATCTGGAGGCCGCACTGTCAAAAATTCCGTATTTCGTGCCTGAATATAGTGTTTTTGAGAATACTTCGCAACTAGTGGTATACAGCGACCCGCAGCGTGGATAATTTGACGCACGCAGATACTTTCGACACCGGCTGCGGTATGATAGGAAGCAATCGAATTGAGTTGGGCATGAAGGTTCTGTGGCTGATACGGTGACAGCCCAATTGGGCAGATCACCGACACACCACAAACCGGCAAGTGACAGGCGGACATGGTCGAACAAAAATCCAGTTACTCCTACGAGGAATTGCTATCGTGCGGCCGTGGTGAGCTATTTGGCCCGGGCAACGCTCAGTTGCCATTGCCACCCATGCTGATGATGGACCGCATTTCCTCAATCACGGAAACAGGCGGCGCTCATGGCAAGGGGCAGATCGTGGGCGAACTCGATGTGAAGCCGGATCTGTGGTTCTTTCCTTGTCATTTCCATGGCGATCCGGTCATGCCTGGCTGCCTGGGCCTGGATGCTTTGTGGCAGATGCTTGGATTCTTTCTTGCCTGGCGGGGTGGCCCCGGCAAAGGCCGGGCTCTGAGCGCCGGCGAGGTCAAGTTTTCTGACATGGTCGTACCGACTGTAAAATCGGTGCAGTATGTGGTTGATGTAAAGCGCGTCATCCAGAGAAAATTTTCGCTTGCGATTGCTGATGGTGAATTGAAAGCGGACGGGACGACAATATTCACGGCAAGTGATTTGCGTGTCGGACTGTTCACAAGTGAATCGATTTAAGCCTTTGATCTACTTCAAGCAAAGAAAGGCAGGGTCGTTATGAGACGGGTCGTTGTCACTGGGATGGGGATTGTCTCAAGCATTGGCAATAACACCCAGGAGGTGCTCGCATCACTGCGCGAGGCCAAGTCTGGAATTGTGCGCGCTGACGATTATGTTGAGCTTGGTTTTCGCTGCCAGGTACATGGCGCCCCAAATATCGATCTCGATTCTCTTGTCGATCGCCGGGTTCGTCGGTTCATGGGCGACGGTGCCGCCTGGAATTACGTTGCCATGCAACAGGCCATCGTGGATGCGGGGCTTGAGGAATCAGACGTCAAGAACGACCGGACCGGGATCATCATGGGCTCCGGCGGCCCGTCCACCCGCACCATTGTTCAGGCAGCAGACACCACACGCGAACGCGGCCCCAAACGGGTCGGGCCGTTTGCCGTGCCGCCATCAATGTCGAGCACAAACTCGGCCACTCTTTCAGTACCGTTCGGCATTCGCGGCATCAATTATTCGATCTCTTCCGCCTGCGCCACATCCAGCCATTGCATTGGCAATTCGGCTGAGGCGATTCAGCTTGGCAAACAAGACGTGATGTTTGCAGGCGGCGGAGAAGAGCTTGACTGGACCCTGTCGGTGCTGTTCGACGCCATGGGCGCAATGTCATCCAAGTATAACGACACGCCGGCCACGGCGAGCCGGGCCTATGATGCGACGCGGGATGGCTTTGTCATTGCCGGTGGAGCGGGTGTTCTGGTACTCGAGGAGCTTGAGCACGCCAAGGCGCGGGGCGCGAAGATTTATGCGGAGCTGGTGGGCTATGGCGCCACATCTGATGGCTTCGACATGGTGCAGCCTTCGGGTGAAGGTGCGGCGCGCTGTATCAAGCTTGCGATGTCGACAGTTGAGCGCAAGATTGACTATGTCAATCCTCACGCCACTTCAACACCGATAGGCGACCTCAGGGAAATTGAGGCCATGCGCGAAGTTTTCGGTGCCGATATGCCGCCGGTCAGTGCAACAAAATCACTCACCGGACATTCGCTTGGTGCTGCCGGTGCACAGGAAGCGATCTATTCTTTGTTGATGATGCAAAACAGTTTCATTTGTGAATCTGCGCACATCGGTGAGCTTGATCCGGAATTTGAAGATTGTCCCATCGTGCGCAAGCGCATGGATGATGTGGATATTAACTGTGTCATGTCGAACAGTTTTGGATTCGGCGGCACGAATGCGACTTTGGTGTTTTCAAAATATGACGCCTGAGTGGATGGATAAAATAGTTTGTGAGTGGCAGGGGATTAGTACGAAATGACGACTGACTCGGGAGTAGCCGCGGGATCCTTAATGAAGGGCAAGCGCGGCCTGGTGATGGGTGTGGCGAACGATCACTCCATTGCCTGGGGTATTGCGCGGTGCCTGGCCGCTCAGGGCGCAGAGCTTGCCTTTTCCTATCAAGGTGAATCATTCGGCCGAAGGGTGCGCCCGTTGGCAGAATCGGTTGGGAGCGACCTGGTCATTCCCTGCGACGTGGAGGATGAAGCCTCTCTCGACGGGATGTTTGAGCAGATTGGCAACGCTTGGGAGGGAATGGACTTTGTCGTCCATGCTATAGCCTTTTCAGACAAGAACCAGCTCAAGGGTCGGTACGCGGAAACGACTCGGGACAACTTTGTGCAGACAATGTTGATTTCCTGCTACTCGTTCACGGATATTGCGCGGCGCGCCTCAAAGCTGATGCACAACGGCGGCTCGCTGGTCACGTTGACCTTTGGCGGCTCCAATCGTGTGATGCCTAACTACAACGTGATGGGCGTTGCGAAGGCTGCTCTGGAGTCGAGCGTTCGCTATCTTGCTTCTGACTTCGGTCCTGATGGCATTCGGGTGAATGCGATTTCCGCTGGACCCATGCGCACATTGGCCGGCGCGGGCATTGCCGATGCGCGCGTTATGTTCAATTACCAAAAACAACATTCTCCGCTGCGGCGAACCGTCGAACTGGACGAAGTTGGCGGTGCGGCCACTTATTTGCTGTCGGATCTTTCAAGCGGCGTGACGGGCGAAATTCACTTTGTTGATTCAGGCTACAGCTGCATCTCGATGCCGCGGCCGGAAGACCTCAAAGAGGGCGGTGAAGAAGTGCATGGCGGGCGACTGCAGGATGCGGCGCAATAACTGCTCTTAATCGCAATAGTACTTGAACAAAAAAAGGCGGCCCGAGGGCCGCCTTTTGCATTTGTGTATGTGAGGTGGGCGCTAGCTTGCGTCCGCATC
>JAJFHB010000498.1 GCA_021775795.1 Hyphomicrobiales bacterium
GAGCTTGAGCAGTTTGCCTATATTGCATCTCACGATCTGAAAGAGCCGTTGCGCAAGATTGAATCGGCCAGTTCCTTTCTAGTCGAAGATCACGCGGGCGCCCTGAACGAGGATGCCCAGACGCTCTTGAGCGTGGCCTCGGATGCGGCCTCGCGCATGCGCAGCCTGATCGAAGACTTACTGAGGTTTGCGCGTATCGGTACGGCCACCCTGGAGCTCGAATGCGTTAGTCTTGAGGTTCCTCTCACAGAGTCGATAAGGAACCTGTCGAGTGTGGTTGATGAGGCCGGAGCAGTGTTTCATTTTGTCGATCTGCCGCGTGTGTACTGTGATCCCGGCCTTTTGCGCCAACTGTTCCAGAACCTGATTTCGAACGCCATCAAGTACCGTACCGATGAGGCTCCCGAGATCACCGTTGATGCCGAGGTGAGCGATGAGATTTGCGTTGTAACTGTTTCTGATAACGGCATCGGCATTGAGGCTAAATACGCGAAGCGCATTTTTGAGATCTTTCAGCGTCTGCACAACCGTGGTGCCTATTCAGGCACAGGTATCGGCCTTGCCATCTGCAAACGTATTGTAGAACGCCACGAGGGCCGCATCTGGCTGGAAGAGGGCCATGTGGGCGGCAGCCGGTTTCACTTCACCTTGCCGTTGAGGGCAACCAAATGATGGGTTGCTGTTGAGTATCAGCGCTACTTACCCTGCCAACTTCCTCACCGCATCGGGCACGCGGCCTCCCCAGGGCATCAGCTTTTCGATTGCAGCCCCAATCTCGAACACCATCGGGTCATCGAATCTGTGACCGACAATCTGTACCGCCGTGGGCAACCCACCAGCACTCAATCCTGACGGCACGGTGAGCGCCGGGCACTCGGCGATGTTGTTGAAACATGCAGTCATGTCGAGGCCGTGCATGCGGCCTGCTTCATCAACATCGCCCCAATCATCGTCGAGATCATCTGCATCGGGTGCAGGTTGTGCCATGGTCGGGCAAAGCAAAGCATCATAGCGTTCGAACACATCACAGAGCGCAAACCACTGTTTGGTGCGCATGGCTTCGATGTTCTTGAAATCGACGGCCCGCATCTTCTGCCCCGCCTCCATGTTGGCAACGAGCGTCGGATCCATCTTGTCGCGAAATTCTGGCAGGACATGCTCAAAGGCTGCGGCCTCATAGACCCCCCACATTTCACTCCACTGGGTCATGGTTTCCGGACCCCAGTCGAGATCAATTTCATCAACAATGGCGCCGGCGCCGCGCAGGGCTTCGGCAACTGCATGGAGGTTGGCTGCCACATCGTCGTGGACAGCGAAGAAGCCCAGATCAACAGACAGGGCGAGGCGTTTGCCTTCGACATTGCCACCAAGGGGATCAGATAGAGGCAGGGGCGCTATATGGCTTCTGATATCACGGTCAAGGGGACCTTCCGTGACCCGCAGGAACATGGCTGCGTCCTCGACGGTGCGCGCGAGTGGTCCGAAATGTGAAATATTGTCAAAGACCCAAGGCAGGATGTCCATGGGGATGCGCCCAAGGCTCGGCTTGTGGCCAACGGTGCCACACAGTGCTGCTGGAATGCGCACAGAGCCCCCCATGTCGGTGCCCTCTGCAAGCGCAACGCAGCCGGTGGCGACCGCCACGCCCGAGCCCCCCGACGAGCCGCCGGCGCAGCGGTGCTCTCCCCAGGGATTGATGGTGTTTCCCCACAAGGGTGAGCGGGTGAAACTCGAGAAGGCGAATTCCGGGGTCGTTGTCTTGCCGACCATGATCGCGCCGGCTTTGCGCAGGCGCTTCACGATTTCAGCATCAAAGTCCGGCACCCAGGTTTCGAAGGCATAAGAGCCGCGTGTCGTGGTCTTGCCCTTGGTTGGGGTGAAATCCTTTATGGCAATGGGCACTCCGTGCAGCGGCCCCACTTCATCGCCGCGGGCAACAGCCGCATCGGCGGCGCGGGCAAGCTCTCGTGCTTCATCCGCGAATACAAAACAAAACGGGTTCAACTCTGGCTGGATTGCCTCAATACGCTCAAGCGAAGCATCGATGGCGTCCAGACTTGAGGCCTGCTCTGTGGCGATCATCCGTGCCTGGTCGGCAGCGCTTAGGTCGCAAAGATGTTGCGTCATAGATTGCTCCTTTAGATACGGCCCCTGCGCCGTGCTACCGCCTCAGCCACGAGGCATAGTTCCTCAAACAACAGGTGCGCGCCAGTCAGCGCGGTCATGCCACTCTGGTCAAGTGGCGGGTTCACCTCACACATGTCGGCGCCGATAAAATCAAGCCCCCGTGCCCCTCGCACCAATTGCTGTGCTTCGCCCATGGTGAGGCCGCCGGGCTCAGGATATCCGGTGCCCGGGCAGATCGAGGGGTCGAGACCATCGATGTCGATTGAATAATACATTGGCCCGGATACGGCGCGCTCGCGAATTTCTTCAACCACGGCCTTGGCGCCCAAGTCCTCGAATTCATGTTGATAGACGAGGCGGATACCGGCGGTCCCCGCAAAACTGTTGGCATCTTCGGAATATTGCGTGCCGCGCAGGCCAATCTGGATTGATCTTGCTGGATCGACGAGGCTTTCTTCGACGGCAAGCCGGGCGAAGGTGGCGTGGTTTGTCTCTTCTCCCTCAAAGACACCACCATCTGTCGACAGAACATCTGCGTGGGCATCAATCTGGATGAGGCCGACAGGTGCGGGCAGGGCGCCGGCCTTCTTGAGGCCGCGCAGGACCAGGAGCGGCACGGTGTGATCACCGCCAACAACGAGTGGGGCGGCACCTGCCGCTGCGACCTCGCTGAAATATTCGACGACCCGTTCATGTGTGCCGACAACATCTACCGGATTTACCGGTGCATCGCCGAGATCCGCCACCTGGCAAAGATCGAAGGGTGCGACTTTCGTTGCCGGGTTCATGTTGCGAAGGAAGCGTGACATTTCGCAAACCTGTGCGGGCCCGTGGCGGGCGCATCATGGTTGCGATGCCCTCGAACTTGTGGTCGTACGTGCCTGTCGCCGGCTTGTTGAAGACATCACCCATGGCATCAGTTCCTTCGACCGTTGTTGTGTGGCCATCCTGCAAGAGGCGGGCATGCGATGCCAGCACAGAATTTCCCGGATCTGATTTTCATTGACACATTCCAGCACACTTGAACCAATGTGTGGCCCGGTGCAGGAGAGATGCAGGTATGGAAATTCATCCCCACTACAGCCTTGATGAAATTGTGGAGAACGGCCTGTGCACGGGTTGCGGCCTTTGCCGGTCTGTACTCGGCGCGGAGGTGTTGACCTTCACAAACGAGGAAGACGGCCTTGAGCGCCCCCGGGAAAAGCGGCCGATGAGCGGGCAGGAGAAAGCAACTCTCAATGCCATATGTCCCGGCGTCAATGTCAGTGTTCCAGATACGGTAGATGGGTCATACGATCCCATGTGGGGTGCCTACACACGATTGGTTCGCGGGTTTGCGAGTGATCCGGCGATTCGCTTCCGGGCTGCCACCGGTGGTGTGTTGACGGCATTGGCAATCCACATTCTCGAGAGCGGCAAAGCTGATTACATTATGCATCTGCGTGCTGATCCCGAGCGGCCGATGCTGTCCATGGTGCAGCGCTCCTTCAGCCGTGAAGATGTGGTGGCTGCATCGGGTTCACGCTATTCGGCTTCCGCACCGCTCGTGGGCATCAATCAGGCGCTCGATGAAGGCAGGCCTTTTGCCTTTGTGGGCAAACCTTGCGATGCAACGGCACTCGCAAACCTTGCTCGTCTCGATGCTCGTGTGAACGAACTCTGCCGTTACAAAATGGTCATGGTGTGCGGCGGCTTCTCAGAGCTCTCGAAGTTCGGGGAACTGCTGGACCGGTGGAACATGGAGCCGGAAGAGCTCACACGTTTCAGCTATCGCGGTAATGGCTGTCCCGGGCCAACCGCGGCAGAGACCAAAGAAGGCAGGGTCGAGGGTGTGCCCTACTGGGAACTGTGGAGTGACGAAAGCACCTGGCGCAGTTTCTACAGATGCAAGATCTGCCCGGATGCAATCGGGCTTTCCGCTGACCTGGCGGCACTTGATGTCTGGGATGATGGCAACGCGACGCAAGAAGATGATGGCTGGAATGGCATTATCGCTCGCAATGATGTGGGCCGCGAGTTGTTGGAGGGTGCTGTTGCTTCCGGCCTTATCACTCTCGATGAAGAATGGGACACAGGCGAGCTTGATCGTTGTCAGCCGCATCAGGTTCGCAAGCGCCAGGCGGTGAAGGCGCGTTATGCCGCTATGGCAGAAAACGGCCTGCCCTATCCACGAACCGGGGATCCGTGTCTTGATGGAATATCACATCAACCTGGCAGCGAGGCATTCGAGAGGGAAAAATCCGGAACCCTGTCGAGGTTGGCGCGCGGGGGTCATTTGCGTCCGGAATCGCGGGAAACCTAGAAAAACTACCCCCTCACAGGGCTATTGTGTGTTCATGGTCAATATGAGGTGGTATGGTGAGGTTTGTTCAACCCGATCCATAGTTGCTTTTCATGGCGCTGTCAGAGACGAACCGGGCACTTGGCCTTGCTATCGCGAGCCTGGGTGAGTCTGACTTTGCCGGGCATCTGGCTGACTTCCTTCGGCACTGTGCGGCTTATGACAACCTCGTCATTTTCGGCTATCGCGGTGATGCAAAACCGCTTGTTCTGCACACCAAGTATCGCAACGCACTGGTCTATGCGGAGCTTGATGAGTATGTGGAGGGCGCCTATCTGCTCGACCCCTATTTCCGGGCACATCGTGCAACAGTGCCTTCGGGTGTTTATCCGCTTATCGATGTGGCACCGGACCAATTCAAACGCAGTGCGTATTACCGCTCCTATTACAAGAAGACGACCATCGTCGATGAGATCTGCGCGATTGCCTACACGCAAACAGGCTATTCGGTGCATGCATCGATGGGGACTGACCTGACCAGTGGCAAGCCGTTCTCGCGACGCGATCAAACGGCATTGAAGCTGCAGGCACCGGTGATTTGCTCTTTGGTGGCGCGACACTGGTCCAACCTGGAGCCCACCCAATCTGCGCTGGATTCTGCTGGCGGGGAGGAGACGTCCTTTCCTGACCGGCTCATACACGAATTGAAATCAACTCGAGGCGTTGAGCTTAGCGGCCGGCAAGCGGAAGTGGCCTTGCTGATATTGCAGGGGCATTCATCGGTATCAATCGCCCTGCGCCTGGATATCTCTCCGCAAACGGTCAAGGTTCACCGCAAGCTGCTCTACGCAAAATGCGAAATTTCCTCCCAGGCGGAATTGTTTGCTCTCATGCTGCCGATGATGGCGGCTTTCACTGCGCACGGATTTGGCGCTTAGGCTGCTTTACAGTGCTACGGGAGCGGCTTGTTGGGGCTTGATGCCGATCCGTGCGGAATAATCGATCGGGTGCAGTCGCATCTGTATCTCATGCAGGCGGAAGTATTCATCAACCGCTTCCTGCGCCCCTTTCCAATGACCATAATCATCGATGATGAGCACGCCGCCCGGCACCAACCGAGGATAGAGGTGCACCAGTTCTGCTCGAGTGGATGCGTACCAGTCTGTATCGAGGCGTAAAAGGGAAATTGATTCTAGCGCCTCGGATGGCAGGGTTTCCTCGACACTGCCTTGCACATATCTGATGTTATCGGCGTTGTATTGAGAGGTGGCCATGGTAGCGCGTACCTCTTCGAGACTGCTGGCAGCCCAAATGAGGTCAGTCCATTTGTCCGTGTCCGCCAGTTGTTCTTTAGCGGACGATCCGCGGAAATCGATGTCGCGATCGCCGGGCGGGGTCATGCCGTCAAACGTGTCAAAGAGATGAAGTCTGCGATCGTTGACACCGAGGCGTCGGAGCATGAGAGCAACAGCAAGCATGCTTCCGCCCTTCCAGACGCCGCATTCAACCATGTCTCCTGGAATGTCGTGGGTCACGATGTAATCAACCGCACGGCATAGATCGTAGGTTCGTTCAGGCCCCGTCATTGTGAAGGGATGGACATCCTGCATGATCTGCAGGATGTCCATGGTGGAAACTGTCTGGGGCGAAAGTGGCCGGGTTACATCTTCAAGCCACAAAGGTTCTGAAAATGTGGTCTTTGCAGACGCAGAATTTCCATCCTGATGATCACCGCGATGGCGGTCGCCGTTGCCGAGCCGGGAAAGCCATCTCGCCAACCTGCTTTTCATCCCCTGCCGGCCTGCCGGGTGTTTTCAGCTACTGATCGGTTTTGCTGTAAAGCGCTTTTCAAGACGGCACCTTGTGAATTGCCAGCCTCGTCCCTGCAAGTGCGAAAACAGGCCGAACCGCTGCAATCTCGTTCAAGCAGCGTGTCACTCCGGCACACTCGGACCATTCCTCTTCCCAACGATAATCGTCCCAGATTATCAGTCCACCCGGACGCACCAGTCGAAGAGCATTCTCGGTATCACGCCGAACAGCTTCATACGTGTGGTCGGCGTCGACAAACACGAGGTCCAACTGTTCATCAAAGGGCGCAAAATTGAACGTAGCTGAGTTTCCAAGGTGCTGCCGAATTCTGGGCGCGTGGGGACCGTCTCGAAAGTGCCTGCCAATCTTCGTGCTGGCAGCGATATCGGCCGGTGGAAGATCGAGGGTGTGTAGTTCTGCACCGGGTGCGTTGATGGCCATTACAAGCGTTGTGGCGCCGGAGTATGTTCCAATCTCAAACACGGATCTGGGATTGATATGGCGGCAAATTGCTCCGATACAAAGAAGCTCGGTGACCGGCAACACCATCAAGTGCTCACGCATGATCCGGTTTGCCGGCAGTTGTACTGAACTCTCACTTATTCCGGGGAACAGTTCATCCAAGGTTCTGACCGGAAGCAAATAGGGTTCATGCGCATTGTCGATATCACAGAGCAATTCGTATGATGAGTTTTCTCTCTCGGGCGCTTCCGCCTGATGTGGGGTCAGCAATGGTGTAGCTCTCCGGAACCAAGGCAGCAGAGATGTGATCCGGTCATTCCAGCTTTTCAATGGACCATTTGACTCTTTGCGCATCTCTGCTCTCGGGTTGTCGGTTGCTTCGTAACAACGGCTCGCAATGTCAGACAAAAAAACACCCTGCGCGATGATCGCACAGGGTGTGTATTAAAAGTATCCGGCAGTTTCTAGAACGTCGTACCGCTGCCTGAATTTGCGGCACTGCGCAAGAACGGCAGAATGGCACTCGCATTGCCGCCATTGTTCTGAATTTCGGTGGTGAAGGTGTCGCGCAGCACAACCGCCAGCCACAATTGCTTGAAGTAAATGTCGATCACCTTGAAGGTGCTGCCGTGAGGTTCAACCTTCCAGTTGACCCGTTCATGGTTGCGGCCGCCAAGAAACTTCATTTTGGTTTCAACAATGTATCCATCGCCCGAAGCACGTGAACGGTTGATATCGAATCCAATGCCGATGAACTTGTCGGAATAATATGACATCGTGTTCGCCATGAATGCCGCAACCAGCTCAAGATACTCTGTCTTGTCTGCGCCGGTCAGGTCGTCGCGATAACGGCCAAGCCCGAACGTTGCCATGTTGTCCATGTCGATGTGCGCATCCAGAAGCGTCCGGAACGCATTTGCTGATCCATCCGTGGCTGCTGCGATCAATTCGTCACCGGTTGCCTCGACGAAATTTTCCGCTGCAATCTGTGAGGCAAATGCACTGCCTGATAACAGGCCAATGCCCGAAACAGCCAGTCCGGTCGCGCCGATGCCCGTGAGCATCTGACGGCGTGTCAAATAGTGTGCGGTGTCAAACTTGTTACGCATCAGTCTCTCCGCTATCCCCTCAAAACGTCTTTACGTTCCTCCCGCTAGGTCGGCGCTGCACAGTTTGTAACGGCAGGCGATAGGGATCAAGGGAATTTGAAGGATTCACCACGCAGGCTTGGTAAAAACGGCAAATATCTTTCTTAGAATATTGTGATGATGGGTGCGGGATTGTCGACTTGAGTGCTTCATTAACGTGCAAAAAACTTCTATCATCGCTCTCGTGCATCCTGGGCGTTGACGTTTGCGCGCACTGGCTAAAACTGAGCGTTGGCAGCGGTTGTCGAGCATTTGCAAGGGCTTAATGGGGAAACTGCAGACGTGAGTGTTGGCTTGGGAAGAGGCATGAATGCGACGCGCCGCTGGTGTGGCCTGTTGGCTACGTCTGTTGCCTGCCTGCTTGTGGCCGCTTGTTCAAACAATCCGTATCCCTCTGAAGAGCAAAACGAAAAAATTCAGTATGCGGCGTTTTCGGAGGCTCCGCGCACGCTTGATCCAGCCACTGCCTATACAACGTCGGCGCATGTGATCACTGCAAATGTCTATGATACGTTGCTTGAGTATCACTATCTGAACCGGCCTTATGAGCTGATTCCAGGGCTGGCGGAGGCGCTGCCGGAGGTAGAGCAACTTCTCGACGGGCGTACGGTTTTTACCTTCAGGCTTCGCGATGGCATCATGTTTCAGCGCGATGCAAGTTTTTCCCTGAACGACAATGATACCGACAGCCGCAAGGTGACGGCGCATGACTTTGCCTTCCAGTTCGCGCGCCTCGCGGACCCTGCGGTTAACAGTCCGGTTTTCGAGAACTTTGCCTCGATAACAGGGTTTCGCGCCTTCCGGGATCTGATAAGCGAACGGCGGCAAGCTGACGAGGCATTCGCTGCCCTGCGGATTGATCAGCAGTATGAAGCGCTTGGTGGCGTTCCCGGGATTATTGTGCTCAACGAACTTGAACTTGAGATCGTGCTGGATCAGCAGGATCTGCAGATGCTGTACTGGTTTGCAATACCTTTCACGACGCCGGTGCCCTGGGAAGCAGTTGTCTACTGGGACGGAGAAGAAGGGCGCGAGCGTTTCGCTGACCACCCGGTTGGAACCGGACCCTATACGCTTTCCGTTTATGACAAGCAGTTTCGCTATGTGCTTGAGCGTAATCCCATGTGGTACGGGGCCATGTACCCTGAATGGCAGGCGCCAGGCGCTGTGTTCCCCACCGACATCACACAAGAAGATGTCGAGGCACGCCGCGTCAATCCGGAATATGCAGGACGGGCTTTGCCGTTTCTGGACCGGATAGAATACAGACGCGAGCGCGAGAGCATTCCGCACTTCAACAAATTGCTGCAGGGCTATTATGACAGCGGCGGTGTCATCAATGAGAGTTTTGATGCCGTGATTGATGGCGACCGCCTGTCGCCGGCCATGGTCGAAATGGGAATGGCCCTCGACCAGGTGGTGAGCCCAAGCGTTTTCTATATCGGCTTCAACATGGACGACCCGACGATCGGCCGTACCGCGGGCGAGCCGGGCCGCCTGCTGCGCCAGGCCATGAGCCTCGTGGTTGATGTGGAACAGTATCTGGAAATCTTCTCCAACGGCCGGGGTGTTCCGGCACAATCGCCTATTCCTCCCGGCCTGTTTGGCTATGATGATGCCTACAGCAACACGTTTCGCCAGGTCGACATCGACAGGGCGAAGGACCTGATGGTGCAGGCGGGTTTTCCTGGTGGTACTGACCCGGCAACGAATGAGCCTCTTAAGCTGACTTTCGATACCGGCAACACGACGGCTCAGGCACAGTTGCGCTACAAGTATTTCGTGACCGCCTGGCGCCGCCTGGGCATCGATGTGGAGATCGCGGCCACGACCTATAACAAGTTCCAGGAAAAGGTGCGCACTGGCGCCTATCAGATCTTCCAGTGGGGCTGGGTGGCGGACTATCCCGACCCGGAGAATTTTCTCTTTCTTCTGGAAAGCGGCAGCGCGCGATCAGCCACGGGCGGGCCGAATACGGCAAACTTTTCAAACCCGGACTATGACGCGTTGTTTGCGCAGATGTCTGACCGGCCAAGCGATGATGAGCGTCTCCGGTTGATCAATGAGATGATAGCTTTGCTCGAGCGGGAGCGGCCGTGGATCGAGCTCTACCATCTGGAGGATTACATTCTTCGCCATGAATGGGTGCTCAATGCAAAACCCATGGGGCTATCGTATCCAGTCTATAAATATCGGGACATTGATGCCGAACTGCGCAGCGAAAGCCGGGAGACCTGGAACCAGCCGGTGCGCTGGCCGCTCTATGCCATCATCTTGTTGATGGTTGCCGCAACAGTGCCCGCTATTCGCACACTCTACAGGGAGCGTCAGTGATGTTTGCCTATATCGTGCGAAGGCTGGCTTACGGCGCCGTGACCGTTCTTGGCGTGTTGTTGCTGTTGTTTGTTTTGTTTTTTGCAATCGCTGATCCCGATGACATTGCGCGTCAGGCCATTGGTGAGCGTGCCTCTGCGGAGGTCTACGAGCAGTGGAAAGTCAATCACGGCTATGACAAGCCGCTGGTCATCAATGCGGAACACGGAGTGCTTGAACCTGGCCGGTATACGGACACGCTTTTGTTTGAACACTATCGCTCAATGCTGACATTCGATTTCGGTCGCTCTGATGCCGATGATGTTCCAATAGCGGAGCGGCTTCGGCAGGGGGCACTTCCAAGTCTGAGCCTGACATTACCGCTCTTTGCGCTCAGCCTGGTTGTCGGTGTGTTTTTTGCTCTGCTGGTTGCTTTCTTCAGAGACACTTACGTGGATTTTGCCGTCCTCGTCATGTGCATGCTGGCCATGAGCGTTGCCAGTCTCATTTACATCATCGCCGGCCAGTATCTGATCGGCCTTACTCTCAAGTGGTTTCCCATATCGGGTTTTGACGCGGACCCAGCTCTTGTTATCCGCTTTCTGGCGCTCCCCATCATCATTGGTGTTATCGCCAGCTTTGGCGGGGATGTTCGGCTTTACCGGACCGTCTTTATTGAAGAAACAAACAAGGATTATGTGCGAACGGCGCGTGCAAAAGGTTGTGGTGATGCCCGTGTAATGGTGCGGCACGTCCTGAGGAATGCGCTCATTCCCATTCTCACCAGTGTGGTACTGGCAATCCCGTTCCTGTTTGTCGGGTCCTTGCTGTTTGAGAATTTCTTCGGCATTCCGGGACTGGGAGCCATCACTGTTGAAGCTATCAATGGCAATGATTTTTCGACGTTACGCACGATGGTTTACATCAGTGCCCTGCTGTTTATCGTGGCGCAGATACTGACGGACATCAGCTACACGCTGGCTGATCCGCGCGTACGGCTGAGTTAGGCGGATCATGATGGTATGGCTTCCAAATATGATCGTTGTCGCACTGCTGGCTGGTGCGTTCATCTTGTTTCGCACGGTACGTCGAAACCGGTTTTGGACGGAATCGATTGCCAGGCTTTGGCGTCGCCGGCGGTTTTCACTCATCATCATCGGTTTGTATCTGGCTGTCGCCCTTCTGGACACGATCTCCTGGGTCGGAGGCAGCGCTTCTGAGAACGCCAGCGATGTGGTTGCCGCACACAAACCTCGAAGTGTTATCGACCGTATATTTCAGCCCGACAGCTTTATGGAAATCAGTTATTCGGAACCCTTTGCCGATGTGGGTTTCTATGGAGAACAGCCTCTGGCTCATCCCGGAAAGCACATTCTGGGGACCGATATCCTTGGGCAGGATGTTTTTTACCGCAGCCTGAAGGGCGTGAAAATTGCTCTCCTTATCGGCGGCCTGACCACATTGATCGTCATCCCGATTGCCCTCATATTCGGGTTGGCGGCAGGTTATTTTGGGGGCCGGGTGGATGATGTTGTTTTTTTTGTCATGTCGACCCTGGCATCGATTCCCAACCTCCTCTTGCTGATCGCTCTGATCATTGTGCTGGGTACCGGGCCGGTTCAGGTCTGCGTGGCGCTTGGTGTTACAGGCTGGGTGGGCTTTTGCCGCTTGACCCGTGGTGAGACGCTTAAGTTGAGAGAAGCGGATTATGTGCAGGCGGCCAAAGCGCTTGGCGCCTCGCATTTGAGAATCATCACACGCCACATAATTCCAAACCTGGCGCATCTGATTGTGATCACTTTCGCACTTCAGTTTACCGGTCTTGTGTTGGCCGAAACGGTTCTTGCCTACCTTGGTATTGGCCTCGATGGCAGCTGGGGGCAAATGATCGATCAGGCTCGAAACGAGCTTTCCCGATCGCCGGTGATCTGGTGGAACCTGGCCGGTGCCACTGTGCTGCTCTTCACGCTCGTGTTGTGTGTCAATCTTTGTGCGGACGCCCTGCGCGACATCCTCGACCCGCGGACGCGGAAGGAAGCGCAATGAGCAGGGCGTTGGTGGAACTGCAGAATCTGAAAGTTACGTTTCCGACACCGCAAGGGCGCGTCGCCGTTGTGGATGATGTGTCCATCAGCCTTGAAGAGGGCAAGGTCCTGGCGCTTGTCGGCGAGAGCGGTTGCGGCAAGTCGATGACCGCGCTGGCCCTCATGCGTCTTGTGCCAAAACCCGGCCGCATCGAGGACGGCAGCGGCATTCGTTTCAACGACATAGATGTGCCGACGCTGTCCGTGCCGGAGATGCGGGCGTTGCGCGGCAATGAGATGTCGATGATCTTCCAGGATTCGATGACCAGTCTCAATCCGGTGGTGCGGGTTGGTGATCAGGTCGTAGAGGCGATCAGGCTGCATGAACGCATCAGCTACGATGCGGCGCGAAAAAGGGTGTTGGAGCTGTTCGAACGGGTGGGCATTCCAGATCCTGAGCAACGATTTTCAACCTATCCGCACCTGCTTTCAGGCGGCCTGAAGCAACGGGTAATGATCTCGATGGCTGTGGCGACACGGCCGCGATTGCTGATCGCGGATGAGCCGACAACCGCGCTCGATGTAACCGTGCAGGCTCAGATACTTGAACTGTTGCGCGAGTTGAAACGCGAGCTTGGGACGACCATCCTGCTCATCACTCATGATCTGGCAGTGGTCAATGAACTGGCTGACCACGTGGTGGTGATGTATGCGGGCAAGGTCGTTGAGCAGGCCGAACGCCGGACACTGCTCACCTCAGCCCGGCATCCCTATACGGAAGGCCTCCTTGGAGCCATCCCTCAGCGGGGCGAAAGAGGCAAGGGATTGAACGAAATTGAAGGCGTGGTGCCGCCGCCGGATGAGTGGCCTGCGGGGTGCCGTTTTTCCTCGCGGTGCAATCAGTTGTTTGCGCCCTGCCGGGATAATGCGCCGCCGGAGGTTTCCTTTGGCGAAGGCCATGTGGCCTGGTGCCATGCGCTTGATAAGGGGGCCGGCTCGTGAGTGTGCCTGCGCAAAAAGCGTTGCTCGAGATCGAAGGGCTGAGCACATGGTTTCCCATCCGCAAAGGCATTTTGCGCAAGACCGTGGGTCATGTGC
>JAJFHB010000499.1 GCA_021775795.1 Hyphomicrobiales bacterium
CCAATGGAAATGTTCGCTGTTCTTCTGAACTTTCTAATAAGCGCAGCTGTTTCATGAAGGCAAATATTGTTGTACCAGGACTTTTTCTTGTCGTGAATAAATACAGCCGTACCGTTCTGACTAAGTGCAGTGTCTACAAACTCATTCTCATCCATTCCGGCAATTTTTCCACCTATGCCTGAGAATGAAAACACACACACATCATCCTTGCCCGCATGGCAGAGGATTTTGATAAATTCGTCCTCGTAAACACGGTCAATTTTTAGCACTTCATATCCCGAAAGCCTTTTCGCCTGCCGAATTTTAGACAGCCTGCGGCGCGTGAAGTAAATGAGTAGCTCAAAATCGGGGCGATCACTGAGGTGTCTGAAGTAATCGAAAACTTTTTCATGGCCCCCTGAAACACCTGATAATCGCGGAAAAAGATCACTCGCATAAAAAGATCAAACCCGTAACGATCCTGCCTTTCGAATGGCATCGATAGTTACTGCTTCGGCCTGCATAGCGCGCAACCCTAACGACTGACGGATCGCTGCAGTCAAGTCAGAATTATTTACCGCACCTGCTAAACGACTTACAATCTCATTCACCTTGACGCCATGTGCGATAAGATATGGCTCGATGTAAAAGTCGAGCAATCCGTCTTGCGCATACAAGACCTTGCGCTTGTCATGGCGTGGTCGCAGATCAAGCGATTTCCCTGAAATTTCCTCTGAATGATAGTCGCCTGCGATGAGAATCGCAGGTACTCCGAGCGCCCAGCTGACGACAGCCAGATGATACGTATCTGTAATAACTACCTTCGATTTAATGATCGCGCTCAATAGACAGTGCAAATGCGACGACGCATCTTCGATGTCGTCGATAGATGGAATATCAGCCCACCCCTCACCGCCCAGAGGAAACGATAGTTTATCGCCCCACTGCAACCATCTTGCTTCGACACGAAGCGTGGAGACCAATAATTTCACAAAGTCTCGAACACACGGGATGTCATGCTTGGCCCTGGCAAAAAACAATAGCGCCCTAGACATTGGCAATGCGCGATTGGTGAAGATCTCGCCCAATACGTCAGTAGCGCAAGCGTCAGCGGCGAGAAGCTGTGCCGCATCCAGCCCGAACGTCTGCTCCTTTTTTCTGAACTGGCTTACCACAGCCGCAGAAATTGCGTCCCGCATCTGTACGCTGTGAGCGTTCCGAAAGAACGTCTTGACCGACGGACCATAAAAAGGGTCGAGGTAATCCTCGGTATTATTGAACAGAATCGAGGAAAAAGCAGTAATTGCTGATCGCTGTACACAAGGGATTGCGCCATCAAGCAGCAACAAAGACGCAACGTCCTTCATGCTGCGGCCCATCACGCGGCAAATGGTCTGTAGATAGAGCCGCATATGAAGGAAATCACCCCAGAACACCGGTACGAAATTCTCAAGTTGGTGAAGGTCGGTCAGGACCTGAAATTGAATTTTTAGGTCGCAATTCTTGATTATCTTCTCTTGCGCGACCAGATCGAGATTTCGGATGCGATCCTTCAGCGTGCACACTCTAAAAAAGGTTGTGTCAGATGCTAATCCCGCGCGTTTGATCAGAGAAAACGCGGTAGCCTCGCACACCAGCATACCTGGATTAACGCTTGGAGGCGTGGCCGTTATCATCGCTATCTGTTTCACTGAGCCTGCTCTCTAGAACCACGCTTGACGTCTTGAACTTCGTCCGATTGCGAGATTAGTAAATTGCTGGCTGATATCAAAGTTAGATCGGGCGGCGCCGAAAACTACCCTCGAGTCAGCGGCTCCGAACATGATCCACCGAGCCAGTCATCAAGAGGCATCTCGATTAGATTGACACTTGGCGAACTCTTTGCGTCGCCACTTAATGAGTCAACTGTTGGGGGTAGAACGGACTCTGTGTGGCTGTGTTCAAAGAGGCTGTATTTGACCTACTGCAGACTTACACACTGCTAATGTGAAATGGCAGTTGTGCGGGCAAACAATCATTCAGTTTCAAGTCGATATTTGAGAAACTTCGCACCATCGAATTCTATCTCTTCGACAAACCTTGCCCCAAACCTCTCGAGCACTCCTGCGTTTTTGCGCGACGGTGGTAGAAGGAACGTTACGAATGGGATGCGCTCATCAGTGACGGCAAACTCAATTGCTTTCTTTGAAATGCGTGTGCCAAGCCCAAACGAGTCGGGCTTTAGGACTAATCCGTAGTCCCACGCGTCACCCTCTTTCTGAAAACCGCCCCATCCGACATATTTTTCGTTTGACAATATGGCCCAATGCCCGAGGCCGTCACGCCTCCAGCACTCTTCCTTGGTCGCGACAAATTTTTCGACAGCGACCCTGTCCCATTCGAATGTCAGAAGCGGCATGTGCTCGGCAACGCGAGGATCGGACATGTGAGCAATGATTTCGTCCGGCTCTATCTCAGGCAATCGGGCGAAAGTGATTTCGTGTTTCAATGTAGCCGCCATCGATGCTGTTCAGAGCACTCTTTTAAATATGCAGCCGTCAGCAAACAACATTCGATCGCGTAAGAAACACCCATGCGCGTTCACATCGAATGTCGTGGAAGGGCTCGCAGCAGGCTTTCGCTGCACAACGCACGAAGACTGCTCATGGCACTTAACGGACTTCTGTGAGGCTGCAGTCAAAGAGCCTGCAAATGACCCAGCCTGTGTGGAAACGCGCGAGTCAGATATAGTGCTTCAAATACCTGGAGGGCTTTATGGATCGCTTTATCGAAGGGGTGGCTCGAGGCCAGACGACGTTGTTTCCAGAGCGG
>JAJFHB010000500.1 GCA_021775795.1 Hyphomicrobiales bacterium
TACGGTCGAAACGCTTTCGCCTGACGATGATCTCGGCGTCTGGCTGGACCAGTTCTATGCCCTTGAAATGGCAGGCTGGAAGGGCCGCGCGGGAACAGCGCTTGCCTGCAAAGACGAGTGGAGCGGCTTCTTTGATGACGCTCTCAGCCTGAACCACGAACGCGGTGACATATTCTTCTGGCGGCTCATGGGTGAGGGCAAGCCAGTTGCCATGCTCTTTGCGCTCAAGCGGGGCAGGCGGGCGTATCTTTGCAAGATCGCCCACGACGAAGAACTCTCCCGCTTTTCTCCGGGCGCTCTGATCATCTTTGATGTGATGCGCAGTTTCGCGGAACGCGGTGATATCGACATGATCGATTCCTGTGCCATGCCTGACCACCCGATGATTGAACATATCTGGCGTGACCGTATCAGCGTTCACGATGTGATGGTGACAACCGGGAAAACACCGGGCTGGCTGTTCCAGCTCATGGTTGCGCACGAACAGAACTGGCGTGCAGGACGTGCGCAAATCAAGAAAATCTACCTGAAACTGAAAGCCTTGATCGCAGGAGGCAAGAAATGACCAATGCTCTGGAACTGAACCGTGAAACCCTTGAAACGCGTTTTCCAAACGCACCGTTTGCAATCGGACACTCGTTGTCAGACCACGCGCTGTTTACGCTACCGCGCCTGATTGAACTTGCCCGCGGCATGGACCGCGATCGCATCGAATACTGGTCTGGAGATCAAACGCCGAACCAGAGCCCGGAGGAAACACCTACCGTTGATTTGCCGGTTGATGAAACGATCCGCCAAATTGAAGAGTGTCATGCCTGGATGGTGATCAAGAATGTGGAGCATGATCCGCAGTACCGGCAATTTCTCGAAACGACGCTTGCCGAAGTCACAAAGATGTCAGGTGTCAACGCCGAACCAATGTCCGACATTCAGGGCTTCATCTTCGTTTCATCAGCGCATTCGACGACACCTTTTCATATCGATGCGGAGCAGAATTTTCTGATCCAGATCCGTGGCGACAAGTTCGTGCATGTGTTTGAGAATGCAGATCGGGGTATTGTTTCTGAGGAGGACATGGAAATATCCCCCTCCAAACACCGTAATCAGCCCTATTCAGAAGAATTTGAGAAGCGCGCCACGGTTTTTGAAATGTCCGAAGGCGATGGGCTTTTCCTTCCCTACATGTGGCCGCATTGGGTTCGGACCGGTGAGCGTTACTGCGTCTCAATCGCTGTAACCTGGAAAACACCGAGCGTTCTCATGTTGAACCGGGTCCGTTCCATGAATGCCCTGTTGCGTAAGCTGGGCATGCCGCAAGCCGCACCCGGGCAGTATCCTGCCCTCGATAAGGTCAAGTCCGGGGCCTACATGCTTGCCCGCGCCGCCATCGAGCCGTTGCGTAAATCAGAACGTTCCCGCCGGTTGCTCCGTCAGATCCTGTTTGGACGCAAGGCGAACTACTATTACGAGACCTGATGCGCTGCCAACAGCAACACTGATTCCTGCACCGATACCGGCGTCTCCATCTTTGTGCCACCTTGTTCACGCTTAGTGGAAACCTGGTCGCGCTTTGGGAGGCGCAGGGTTTGCGTGAGTAAGGGTAATTGGCATGGTGCATGTGTACCGCACTATGGGGGCTGTGATCTGGCACTTGCATCTTTGCGAGTGTAAGGGTCAAATAACGCTCATGAGGCGAGTGCGGTCGATACTGAGTGCAGCCGCCGTGTGCATTTCGATTGCGCTCGGGAGTGCGATTGTTGCGCATGCCCAAGACACAACGCCGCCAGATACAGGCACAGAAGTTGTGCGTCAGGACCCCACAGTGTGGGCTCTTGATTGTCAGAGCGAAAGTGAAGCTTCCAAGGACGATTGCCAGGTTTCCCAGTCCATTAGCATTTTGGAAACGGGGCAACGCATCGTCATGGTGGTGGTGCAGAAAGATGACGCGGGCGTTGCCACCCATATGCTGCTGGCTCTTCCCCACCGTATCTATCTGCCTTCCGGCGTAGACCTCACGGTAGATACGAACCGGGCGCGGCGGATGGCGTTTGAAACCTGTGATGAGCGCGCGTGTTATGCGTCAGCCCAGATTGACACAAGTTTTATCGACGAGTTACGCGGCGGCGAGGAGCTGTCCGTTGTCTTCCACAACCTCGCGGACAAACCCGTAACCGTTCCGGTATCTCTGCTGGGGTTTTCTGTTGCGTACGACCAGCTTCCCTGACCTGATCTGGCATCAGGCGGCGCGGAGTTCCGCGATACGTGACAGGGCAACCTGCAGCTCCTGGTCAATTTGATCCAGCTGATCGCCAGTCGATGTATCGCTCGTGTTGGCCTGCTTCTCAAGCGCCTCACAGGCGTTGCTGAGACGGACAGCGCCGATGTTTGAACTCATCGATTTCAATGCGTGTGCAGCAGCGGCGATTTCCTTGCTGTTGGCTTCAGATGCGGTTCGCATGAGATCCGCAATTGTGTTCAATGCCTGCGGAGCGTGCGTTTCAAACAGACCAAAAACCCGCTCAATGAGATCATTGCTGCCATCGCTCTCCAGGCCGGAAATCATCTCCAGTATATCCGGATCGATGATGGGCAGATCGCTGGCCCCGTCTTCCGTTGCTGGTTGCGAAGTTGGCGCCACTTCGACGGGAGGCGCCTCAGGCTCGGGCGCATCGGTGGTGTCCGGTGATGCCTCTGACGTGTGCGGCACGATCGCATCACTCGCTGGTGCCCAGCGGCTGAAGCATTCAGCCATGATCTTCAGCGTAAAGGGTTTCGCCACATAATCGTCCATACCTGCCGTGCGCCAGGCATCAACCGGTCCGCCGGCCACGTGGGCCGTGAGGGCTACGATTGGTGTGCGTGTACCGCCACCTTCGGCGTAGCGAATGGCTTTCGTTGCCTCAAATCCATCCATCACGGGCATGCTGCAATCCATGAGAATGAGGTCGTAGCGTTCTCTCGCTACAGCCTCGACTGCGGCCTGGCCGTCCGCCACGATGTCGGGCGTGACCTGCAGCGTTGAGAGGGCCTCGATGATCACCTCGCGGTTAACCGCGCTGTCGTCTGCAACAAGAACCTTGAGGTGCGGGAAGGCGGGCAGGCTGTTGCCGATGTTGCGCCGCCGCCGGGTGGCCTCGCGGCCAAGGGGTTCGCCTTGTGCCAGGCGTGCGATCAACTCTTCAAGGGCGGAACGCGAGATCGGCCGCATGATCAGATCATGAGCAATCCCCTTTTCGAGCAGATCATCACTCGAGGCATCGCCGAGTTCCGTGACGCAGACAATTGTGCTGGATGTGGGCGCATGATCGGGCAACCGTCTGATTGCATCGGGGGCTGCGAACAGTGCGGTTGATTTTGAAACGGGCGCTTCAAACAAGTCCTC
>JAJFHB010000006.1 GCA_021775795.1 Hyphomicrobiales bacterium
GATTGATGCGGACTATCCACCGTTACTGAAACACATTGATGATGCCCCTCCTCTGCTATGCGCCATGGGCGATCCGTCCAAAGTGTCGGGCGGAACGGTAGCGATTGTTGGCGCGCGCAATGCGTCAGCACTGGGACGAAAATTTGCCCGCACCCTGGCAATGGATCTGCGCGAAGGCGGTTACACAGTTGTCTCCGGCCTGGCCCGAGGCATCGACACGGCTGCGCATGAGGCCGTTGGTGCCGGATCGACAGCGGCAGTGATCGCGACCGGTATTGATATCTTCTACCCGCCGGAAAATGAGGCTCTGCAGAAAAGCATTTCCTGCGAAGGGCTGCTCCTGACCGAGATGAAACCCGGCACAAAACCGCAAGCTCAGTTGTTCCCACGCCGCAACCGAATCATCTCCGGCATCTGCCAGGGAGTTGTCATTATCGAAGCGGCGCGGCGCTCCGGTTCGCTCATTACTGCAAGATTGGCCCTTGAGCAGAACCGTGAAGTATTTGCAGTTCCAGGGAACCCTCTTGATCCACGTGCCGAGGGCGCAAACCGCCTCATCCGCGATGGCGCAACACTGACCCGTAACGCCAATGACGTATTGGAGGTTCTTTCGGCCTGGAACACTCAAAGCCTTGGATCCAATGCCCTGCAATTGGAGGAAACAGCCGACGCGCCCCTTGATACGTGCCATGACCGTGCCGAAATAGTAGGCGGTATGACGTCTCACGACACGATTATCGATCTCTTGGGAACCGCAGCAGTTTCGGTTGATGATCTGATCCGTGAAAGTGGTCTTGAGGCGAGGCTCGTCATGGCGATTTTGCTTGAGCTTGAGGTCGCTGGCCGGGTGGATCGTCTGCCACATCAACGGGTCTGCCTCACAGGCTGATGCAAAATTGTTGGTGCAATCAGCACGCTTTCATGCTGAAGGAGTTTGACAGACGAAAGGCTTTTCATCATTTTCATGCGCCAGCCGGGCACGGCTGATAGTCGCAACCCCTAACTGGCGCAAGGTCTAAGCGGCAATCGTTGACGTTCCAGCCCGCACGACAGCCGCTCACGGCAACGCCTGCAAACATCGGTGTAGAACATCTCTGGCATGAACCTTGTAATTGTTGAATCCCCGGCCAAGGCCAAGACCATCAATAAGTACCTTGGCTCCGGCTATACGGTACTGGCTTCCTACGGACACGTGCGTGATCTGCCCTCGAAAGATGGCTCCGTCCAGCCGGACGACGACTTTGCCATGTTGTGGCAGATTGGTGCCGATGCCAAAAAACATGTCAAAGCCATTTCGGATGCGGTCAAGGGTGCAGACAAACTGATCCTCGCAACTGACCCGGATCGCGAAGGCGAAGCAATTTCCTGGCACGTGCTTGAGATCCTCAATCAGAAGAAGCTTCTCAAGGACAAGCAAATACAAAGGGTCGTGTTCAACGCCATCACCAAGACCTCGGTGCTGGAAGCTATGGAAAACCCCCGCGATCTTGATGAAGATCTGGTGGAAGCCTATCTGGCACGGCGCGCCCTCGATTATCTTGTGGGCTTCACACTTTCTCCAGTGCTTTGGCGAAAACTGCCCGGCTCACGTTCTGCCGGCCGGGTGCAATCAGTCTCGCTCAGACTGGTCTGTCAGCGCGAGCTTGAGATTGAAAGTTTCATTGCCCAGGAGTACTGGAGCATCGAAGCTGACATGCTCAACAAGGACGAAGTGTCGTTTTCCGCTCGGCTGAACCAGATAGATGGAACCCGTGTTGATAAATTCGATATCAACAATGAAGAACAGGCACGGAAAATCGAGGCCGCAATCAACGGTGGTGAGTTCACCATCGACAGCGTCGAGAGCAAGCCACAAAAGCGCAATCCACAACCGCCCTTCACGACCTCCACGCTGCAACAGGAAGCCTCCCGCAAGCTCGGTTATTCCGCCTCACGCACCATGCAATTGGCGCAGCGGCTCTATGAGGGCTTTGAAATTGACGGCGAGACGCAAGGCCTCATAACCTACATGCGTACGGACGGCGTGCAGCTGGCACCAGAAGCCATTGCATCGTGCCGCGACGTCGTTGCGAGCCGTTACGGCGATAATTATCTGCCGGACAGCCCTAGGGTTTACAAGACCAAGGCCAAAAATGCTCAGGAAGCGCACGAGGCAATCCGCCCAACAACGCTTGGGCGTGTGCCACAAGATGTTGAAAGCATCCTGGATAACGACCTCTACAAGCTCTATGACCTCATCTGGAAGCGCGCTATCGCCTCGCAAATGGAAAGCGCCACGTTTGAGCGTACAACTGCAGACCTCACGACGCGCGGAAATGACGGCAACACCTACGGCCTGAGAGCAACGGGCTCTGTATTGCGTTTTGACGGGTTCCTGAAACTGTATCAGGAAGGCAAAGACGACGATGCAGAGGGCGAAGATTCAAAACGCCTGCCGCCTCTGACCGCCGGCGAACCGGCCACCTTGAAGGAACTGCAGGCACTCCAGCATTTCACTGAGCCGCCTCCCCGCTATACGGAAGCGACCCTCATCAAGAAGATGGAAGAGCTCGGCATTGGGCGTCCGTCCACCTACACGGCAACACTCACCGTCCTGCGTGACCGTGGTTATGTGCGCACGGAGAAGAACCGCCTCATCCCTGAAGACAAGGGCCGCCTGGTTACAGCGTTTCTGGAGAGCTTTTTCAGCCGTTATGTCGAATATGATTTCACGGCCAACCTCGAGCAACAACTCGATGGCGTTTCCAACGGTGATATTGACTGGAAGGAACTGTTGCGGGCCTTCTGGAAGGATTTCTCGGCAGAAGTGGACGGCATCGCTGACCTGCGCGTTTCCGAAGTGCTGGATTCACTGAACGAAATTCTCGGGCCTCACGTGTTCCCGCAAATAGACCCTGACAAGGATCCGCGTGACTGCCCGTCATGTGAAAATGGCCGTCTCAGTCTTAAGGTTGGCCGCTTCGGGGCGTTCATCGGCTGTTCCGATTACCCTGAGTGCCGGTTCACCCGACAGTTGAACGAAACCGGCACCGGAGAAGGCGGCGGTCCTGTGGGTCCCCGCGTTCTGGGTGACGATCCGGAGACGGGCCGGGAAATTTCACTCAAGGATGGACGTTTCGGTCCCTATGTGGAGCTTGCTCCTGAGGAGGGTGAAAAACCGAAACGCTCAGGCCTGCCCAAAGGACTTCCTTCAGATGAGGTCGATTTTGAACTGGCCTTGCGCCTCCTGTCGCTTCCCCGGGAAGTCGGCGTGCATCCTGAAAGCGGCCAGCCAATTCTAGCGGGCCTTGGACGTTATGGCCCGTTCGTTCAACATGAACGGACCTATGCCAACCTCGACGGGTTCGAGGAAGTGTTCACCGTCGGCCTCAATCGCGCCGTTACGCTGATTGCGGAAAAGGCAGCAAAGGGTGGCGGACGCGGGCGCGCCGCAGCCCTCAAGGAACTTGGCGAACATCCGGAATTGGGTGGTCCGATCCAGGTCATGGACGGCAAGTACGGCCCCTATGTGAAACATGGGAAGGTCAATGCAACTTTGCCGAAATCCGATTCGCCCGAAACAATCACCCTGGAACAGGCTGTGACACTCATCGCTGAAAAGGCAGCCAAGGGCGCAAAACCCAAGCGTGCACGAAAAGCCAAAAAGTCAGCTGCGGAAGATGCCTGATACCAGGCCAGCCAGAGCCGCCTGAGACATGGCCCCACGCAAGAAAACCAAGACCGGCCGCCGCAGTGCGATGCCGAGTGAAGCGGATATCCTGGAATTTGTTCAGTCGAGCCAAAGTCGCGTCGGCAAGCGCGAAATTTCAAAAGCGTTCGGCATCAAAGGCAGCGACAGGATCGAGCTGAAAAAACTCCTGCGCAAAATGAAAGAGGATGGGCTTCTTTCAAGTGAGCGCCGGAATCTGCACGATCCGCAATCCTTGCCTTCCGTCACTGTAATTGAAGTCATCGGCACAGACCGTGATGGCGAACTTTACGGTCAACCCACAAGCTGGGATCGCGAAGCCTTGGGAGAGCCGCCTCATGTGCTGGTGAAGCCAGAGCGTGGAGATGCAAAACAGAGCAAGCGGACACCAGGTG
>JAJFHB010000051.1 GCA_021775795.1 Hyphomicrobiales bacterium
GCGGAACAAAAATCGAGAAGCATCTCGACCCGCCTGCTCTCGGGATGGATTTGCCCAAGCGAAACCGCATTGCACACCGTGGTGATGCCTGAAGACGCGATCTCGCGATCATGATTTATGAGCGCCGCCGCTGCGGGCCAATGTGAGTTGGGGCGCGGCGTCACGTGTCGTTCCATGTTGTCCGTGTGCAGCTCAATCAGGCCCGGCGCCAGATAGTCTCCCTCAAGATCAACTGCTGCAGGCAGGGCAGACAACCGCGTCGAGATGTCCTTGATGCCGTCGCCGTCAAAGCTAATGCTGCCGTGGACAACCTCATCTTCGAGTATAACCCGGGCGTTGGTGAGTATGATTTCAGCCACAGACGCCTCCGGTGAACGGTTGAATGTCGAACTCATCGGTGCAGGCGATGTCTCTATCGGCCTTGGCATGGAATATCGAGACGATTGCTGATCCCTTCTCCCGGGCTTCATTGATGAGCTCCAACACCGTGCCTCTGTTTTCTGCGTCAAGTGACGCGGTCGGTTCATCAAGAAGCAGAACGGGATAGTCGGGGCAAAGCCCGCGCGCAATGTTGACGCGTTGCTGCTCACCGCCGGAAAAGGTTACAGGCGACAGGCCCCACAGATTTTCCGGAATACGCAGTCTCTTCAGGAGTTCCCGGGCGCGATGGCGGGCTTTCTCCGGCGCCGCTCCCAGCTGCATCATCGGCTCTGCCACGATTTCGAGAGTGGGGACGCGCGGTATGACGCGCAGAAACTGGGATACATAGCCAAGCGAGTAACGTCTGACATCAAGGATCTGGCGCGGTGACGCCGTGACAATGTCAACGGCATCATCCTTGTGGCCGATATGAATGCAGCCGCTGTCTGCTTTGTAGGTTCCGTAAAGAAGCCTCAACAGTGAGCTTTTGCCCGCCCCCGACGGACCGGTGAGAGCGATTGCCTGTCCGGCTTTAACGGTCATGGAAACACCGTCAAACACCGGCAGCTCTACGCCGCCTTGCATGTGCAAGGTGAATTTCTTGGTCACATCGCTGACACGGATGGGTGC
Organism: Hyphomicrobiales bacterium; assembly: GCA_021775795.1. Lineage (GTDB taxonomy): Bacteria > Pseudomonadota > Alphaproteobacteria > Rhizobiales > JAJFHB01 > JAJFHB01. Next base: position 1,051 of record JAJFHB010000051.1, read on the forward strand.
GGTCATGTGCTCACACCTGCAGAACGGAAGAGACGAGGAGCTGGGAATAGGGCGCCTGAGGATCGTCCAGAACCTGGTCGGCAAGGCCGGTTTCAACCACACGGCCTGCCTGCATCACCATGAGACGGCTCGCGAGAAGCCGCGCCACCGCCAGATCGTGTGTCACGATCACCACTGCAAGTTCGTGATCGGCGACCAGTTTTCGAACCAGGTCAAGAAGCCGGGCTTGAACGGACACATCCAGACCGCCGGGGGGCTCATCCATAAATACAAGGCGGGGGCCCGTAACCAGATTTCGGGCAATCTGCAACCTTTGCTGCATGCCGCCGGAGAAGGTCTCAGGCAGATCATCAAGGCGGGAAGTATCGATCTCGACTTTCTCAAGCCAGGTTTCCGCCGTGGTGCGGATGTTGCTGTAATGCCTGGCGCCATTCGCCATCAGGCGTTCACCGATGTTTGCGCCGGCACTAACGCTCATGCGCAAACCGTCTCGGGGATTTTGGTGGACGAAAGCCCAATCCGTTCGGGCCAAGGCGCGGAGCTGAGGTTCCGGCATGCCCGCGAGATCTGTCAATCCGGTGGCATCAGCATTATAGAACACCTCGCCCTCGCTCGGCTCCATGGCGCCTGAAAGACAACTCAGTAAAGTGCTTTTTCCGGAGCCGGATTCGCCCACAATAGCGAGAACTTCTCCGGGCCAGAGATCAAAGGATACCCCCAGGCATCCAACGTGATCGCCGTAGATCTTGGTGACGCTGCGGGCGCGCAACAGCGGGCATGAGAGATCATCATGCAGCATGACTGTCTCCAGCAGTTTCCCGGCGCTTGCCGCAGTGATCAGAGTCTGAACAACAGAACATACGACCGCCCTGATCATCAAGAATCACTTCGTCGAGGAATGACTCTGTTTCGCCACACAGAGCGCAGGCGCCATCCCATTTCTGCACCTCAAAGGGATGGTCATCGAAATCGAGACTGCGCACTTTTGTGTAGGGTGGAATGGCGTAGATTCTCTTCTCCCGGCCAGCTCCGAAAAGCTGCAGCGCAGGCATCTTGTCCATCTTCGGATTATCGAATTTCGGTGTCGGTGACGGGTCCATTACATAGCGGCCATGGACGTGCACGGGATAGGCATAGGTTGTCGCAATGTTGCCGTGCCGGGCGATATCTTCATACAGTTTCACATGCATAAGCCCGTACTCTTCAAGCGCATGCATCTTGCGGGTTTCCGTCTCACGCGGCTCGAGAAAACGCAGAGGCTCGGGGATCGGCACCTGGTAAACCAGTATCTGATCCTCTCTCAGCGTTTGTTCGGGGATCCGGTGACGGGTCTGCACAATGCTCGCCTCATCGGTCGATTCCGTTGTCTGGATACCGGCGGTCTTGCGGAAGAATTTTCTGATGCTGACGGCGTTTGTCGTATCGTCTGCCCCCTGGTCAATAACCTTGAGCGTATCGTCGGGCGTAAGGATTGAAGCTGTAACCTGGATGCCGCCCGTGCCCCAGCCGTAGGGCATGGGCATCTCGCGGCTCGCAAACGGTACCTGGTATCCCGGCACGGCCACAGCCTTTAACAGTGCCCGTCTTATCATCCGTTTCGTCTGTTCGTTCAGATACGCAAAGCCGTAGGATGGGCTGTCAGTCCTGCTTGTAGGTGAGGATTGTTGTTTCATTCTGCCGCTTCGCCCACAGCTTCCCGGCGCATGCGGCGCACCAGTTCCAACTCCGACTGGAAGTCCACGTAGTGCGGCAGCTTCAGGTGTTCGACAAACCCTGTCGCCTGAACATTATCTCCGTGTGACAGCACAAATTCCTCGTCTTGCGCCGGAGCCGTTCGGCGCTCACCCAGTTCGTCGGCGCGCAAGGCACGATCCACCAGAGCCATCGACATCGCCTTGCGCTCAGAGTGACCAAACGCCAGGCCGTAGCCGCGCGTGAACTGCGGTGGCGCTGTCGCCGACCCCTTGAACTGGTTCACCATTTCGCACTCGGTGATGGTGATTTCACCAATTTCGATG
>JAJFHB010000501.1 GCA_021775795.1 Hyphomicrobiales bacterium
CATAAGCCCGGACAGGTTGAAGAACCTTTCTCCCGCTGGAATCGCGAAAACCCTGAGCGGCACATCGTGTTGCTGACGTTGACCGCGATGAACAGTGATGAAGTGTTCGGCGAAATGCAGGGAAGTGTTGCGGAAAGCGGCAACAATGAAGCGTTCGTTTATGTTCACGGCTTCAATCTTTCCTTTGCAGAAGCGGCCCGCCGCACCGCGCAGATCGCCTATGACCTGAATTTCGATGGCCTGCCGATCATGTATTCCTGGCCGTCTCAGGACAGCCCTTATGAATATATTGCGGATTCTGAAACAGCCCGCCATTCAGGCCGGGAGTTGGCTCAGTTTCTCGATGATGTAGTGCAGCGCTCAGGCGCCGAGCGCATCCATCTGGTTGCCCATGGCATGGGAAACACGGCCCTGGCTGAAGCGCTCGAGGCCTATGCCCTGCAGTTTGCAGCAGACGATCCTGAGCCCGCTTTTGAGCAGGTGATTTTTGCGGCACCTGACATGGAAGCCAATATCTTCGCGGACACAGTGGCAGAAACGCGTTTTCTCGCTGATCGCATGACGCTTTACGCATCTGACAATGATCCGGCCCTGCTTTTCGCGCGAGATCTCTTTGGTGGCTTGCCGCGCGCAGGTGAAGCAGGTTTTGGTATCCTCGTGACCCCGGACATCGACACGATCGACGTTACTCTGCTTGATGATGAAGAGAACGCGCGCTCGGGAAATGTCGCCTATGCGTCCGCCCTGGCAGACATGCTAGCCCTGTTCTGGAGAGACACCGATCCTTCTGAACGCTGCGGCATGACACAGGAGGTTTCAATGGATGGCGAGTATTGGAGCTACGATGAAAGCCTCTGCGGCGGTTCGGCATATCTGAGTGCCATGGTGTTGCTGAGGACCCAGGGTGATGATGCACTGGCATTTGCAGACAGCCGGCTGGCTGAATGGAAGGATGCCGGAGACACAGTGGCCATAGCTGATTGGGAAACCATCCGCTCTCACGTCAGCGATCTCACTGCCCAGTAGGCCGATCAAAAACGCAGAAGCAAGGTGAAAAGGTCTAGATCTTTTTGGCCACTATGTATCGGCTCGGCGCCGGGTAATCGCCCGCCTCAATGATCTTGAATCCCTGGGTGGCAACCATGTCTTCCAGCACACCGGTCTGCATGAACCGCACATAGGGCGCTTTGCCAAGAAACTGCATTAGAGGCAGAATAACCTTGATGAGCCGGAATTTTAGCGGCGCTCCTTTGCCCGGCTGGCAGACTGTCTTGGAAATGAATGTACCACCCGGTTTCAACAACGTGCTGATACGGCGTAGTGCCGAGGGTATGTCTTCCACCAGATGCAAGAGGTTCAAGGCGAGAACCACATCGTAGGGGCCGTTTTCTATGGAAGCGTCAAACAGGTCGGCTGTGATGAATTCGACATTCTCCGTACCTTGGTCTTTCGCCTTTCCCTTCGCGATAGCGATCATTTTGCCTGAGTAGTCGCTGGCAACGATGTGGTTTACGTCGGCTGCCAGAAGCAGCGCTGTCGACCCTGTTCCACATCCAACTTCGAGAACTTTGTCGCTCGGCGACAGATATGAGCGGGTTCGCCCCAGCGTATAGTTGTAGGCCTCAATGTCATCAATAGGGGAACTGGCGTATTTTTCTGCGCTTTGGTCCCAGAAGTTGGCTGCTTGTTGCATCAGATGTTTCCTTTCCGGCACAGACATATCCATACATATGACAAAGATAAATTGCGAGAATTCGTTGTTATGATATGCATATATGCATGAACTGGCCCTCAATATCATTTGACTGGAATCAGGCGCGCGCCTTTTTGGCGACAGCCGAGGAAGGATCACTGTCAGCGGCGGCGCGCGCACTCGGCCTGACCCAACCGACACTCGGCCGCCAGGTGGCGGCGCTGGAAAGCGCGCTCGATGTCATGTTGTTTGAAAGGGTCGGCCGCTCACTGAAGCTTACGCAATCAGGGGTCGAGCTTCTGGAACATGTTCGGGCCATGGCCGAGGCCGCCAGCCGAATTTCCCTCACCGCCTCCGGGCAGTCACAAACAATCGAGGGCAAGGTCCGCATTACCGCCTCCGACGTGATGTCCGCCTATACTCTGCCACCGGCACTGAAGCAGTTAAGGGCTCTTGCGCCGTTGCTGGAAATCGATGTGATTGCCGCCAACGATATTCGTGATCTGCTGCGACGCGAGGCCGATATTGCCATACGCCATGTACGTCCTGAACAACCCGATCTGATCGCCCGACTCGTGCGCGAAGACAAAGCGCATTTTTATGCGGCACAAAGCTATTTGGATGAGCGCGGCATGCCGACCGTAGAAGGCGGCTTGAGCGATCATTATTTCATCAGTTTTGGTGACAATGATCGCATGCTTGGATTCCTGGATCCGTTGGGGCTTGGCTTTACGACGGATAACTTCCGATTGGGATCTGAATCCGGCGTGGTGGCGTGGGAGATGGCCCGCAGCGGACTGGGCATCGTGATCATGGTGGAGGAGGTTGCAGCTCAGTTTCCCGGCATGGAACGTGTGCTTGGTGAGATTGAACCTTTTGTCATTCCCGTATGGCTGACCACGCACAGGGAACTGCATACCAGCCGGCGCATACGCCTGGTTTTCGACCTTCTGGCCGACTTTTTGTCGAAAAAGACTTTGGCTGCCGGAAAGAGCTGACCTCAGAAGCGGGGCAACATGCCGGTCGCTGGCCGGCTTCGCGGCTTGCATCAGGGGACGGTTGAGGGCTGTGCAAATGCCTGCTTATGAAAATTGCAGTTTCGGCCGCAACCGCGTGAACAGCAGCCAACCGGCAATGGACATGTTGAGCAGGTTCCAGGCAATGCCGTTGAGGAATGCCGATTGGTAAGAGCCCGTAAAGTCGAAGATGACCCCGGACAACCAACCTCCCAGTCCCATGCCGACAACCGTCGCCATCAGCACGGCTGTCACCCTTGTCGCGGCCTCGCCGGCGGGGAAATAGTCACGCACGATCAAGGCGTAACTTGGCACGATGCCGCCCTGTGCAAGCCCGAACAGGGCAGACACCACATAGAGCGAGGCAAGGCCATCGAACGGCATATAGAACATCAGAGCCAAACATTGCAGAGACGAACCGATCAGTAAGGTTCCCAGGCCGCCAATGCGATCTGCAAGCACACCAGATACAAGCCGGCTAACAACGCCGAGGCCGAGCATGATGGAAAGGAGCTCTGCTCCTCTGGCCGCCCCGTACCCCAGGTCCAGGCAATAGGCGATCATGTGAACCTGTGGCATGGACATCGCCACGCAGCATGCCAGTCCGGCGATAATCAGCACGACCTGCAGCATCGGCAGAGGTATCGGGCTGGGCCGCACATCCTGCACTGCCGGCGCTCTTACGGCGGCTGCGCCATGTCCAGCTTTACGGCGCATCAACAATGCCAAAGGCACCATTGCCACAACCACAAAAATACCGATCCACATGTAGGTCTGGCGCCAGCCAATCGTGTCTATGCCGTATTGCAGCACCGGGGGCCACAACGCGCCTGCCAAATAGTTGCCGCTTGCACAAATCGCCACCGCAATCCCGCGCCGGCGGACAAACCAGTGAGTAATGTCAGCAACCAGGGGCCCGAATGTCACCGAGCTGCCGAGCATGCCAATCAACAGGCATTGAATTGCGAGGAAGTGCCAGTAATTCAGCGCGAATGCACCGAGGACAAACCCACCGCCAAGAACTATTGCTCCAGCAATGAGAGGCAGGACAATGCCAAAGCGATCAGATATACGGCCCATGAAAATGCCGCCGACAGCAAATCCAACCAAAGTCAGTGCGTAAGGCAGGGAGGCACCGCCGCGACCCACTCCAAACTCCGCCTGGATTGACGGCAGGACAACAACGGTCGACCACAACCCGATGCCTCCAAGAGTTGACAGCATCAAAGCCACGGCGAGACGGCGCCAGGCAGTGGCACTATCCGGCTCTGCGGGGCTGGAATCAGCCGGTGGGTTTGTTTTTGTGGCGAATGCCATCGGATCACTCATTCAGCAATTCTGGCGTTGGTCTTGTTTATGCCGCGGTTTTCATCCGGCGTGCGACCAGAACGCCCGTAACCGCCCGAATGCTTCGAGCGGTTCGAATGTCCTCTGTCTCAATCCGGGCAACGCAATGGCCGCCCGGATTTTCTGATGTTGGAGATGGTTACTCCGTGAAGCGCCGCGAATCCTGCATCGCTGAAACGAGCAACTGGTCGCGGTCATAGATGTCGGTGCGGAAATGCACGCTCATGTCCTTGTTCACCCAGGACGTCAGATAAGTGATGTGGACGGGGATGGGCTCGGTGAGACCAACCACGAACTTGTCACCCTGATCGAACGCAGAAGCGACGCGCGTTGCATCCCAATCTTGACGGGCAAGAAGCACTTCCGCCAACTGGTCAGGATATTGCACCCGCATGCAACCGTGACTGAATGCACGGGTGGCGCGGTCGAACAGACTGCGCGAAGGCGTGTCGTGGATGTAGACCGAAAATTCATTGGGGAACATGAATTTCACGCGGCCAAGGGCATTCCAGGGGCCAGGATCCTGGCGCAGGCGGTAAGGGAAGTTGTTGGAATTGAGCTCATGCCAGTTGATGGAGTAAGGGCTGACTTCACCGTCTCCTGACAACACCTTGATATGACGGCTTTCAAGTGCGCCGGCGTTGGCCTGCAATTCCGGCAGATACTCATTGACGGAAATTGAGCGCGGAACGTTCCAATAGGGATTGAACACGATGTAGCGCATCTCGTTGGTAAACACCGGTGTGCGGTGATAGGGCTTGCCAACAACCAGTAACGCTGTGTGGATGGTTCTGTCGTTTTCAACGACCTTAAGGAACTGGTCTGCGAGGTTCACGAAAACATAGTAATCGCCGAATGTGTCGGGCATCCAGCGACGGCGTTCGAGATTGATCTCCATGATGGCGATGCGTTCCTCGATGGGAACGTTGATGGCAGCAAGTGTTGCCGGTCCGACGACACCGTCCTGGTCGAGGCCATGGCGGTACTGAAATTGTTTTACCGCTTCAATGACCGCCCCTTCATACACGCTGCCCGAATGGGCGCCTTCCACCAGGTCTCCCATCTCGGTGAGGCGGGTGGCGAGAGTGATGACGCGCGGATCATCCATGCCTTCTTTCAGGGTTTCGCCAGTGGGGACCGGGGTCCAGCCGCCGTTGGCGGCGACAACACGGTATTCTGCCAGCATCGTGCGTAGCCGCGCGTACCGCGGTGTTGAAGGCATCAAAGTCTCAATATAGGGCCCGAGGTTGTCGGCTGCCTCGGCACCATCGAGAATGGTCGCTGCCCCCAGGCTTTGCGGGTAGATATGCAATTCGCGATTAAAGGAGCTTGGTTCAACTCGTCCGGCATTGATGTCGCGGCCAAAATCGATGAAGGCACGTGTCATCAGGAGGTCAGCTTCCGCCAGTACCTGTGGATCGAGGCTGTTAATGCGCTCAGCTATTTCATCGACCCAATAATCTGTCGCTACGAGACCGTGTTCTTCAGCCGCCTGCAGATGCTCCAGCAGCACCTTGCCTTTGTGCTTCGGGCCATTGTCACGAACCCATATCGGTTTGAAATTGCGGCTCTCGTAATAAACCAGAACATCGATCAGACGCTCGTCATCACCGTCGGTTCCAACAGTACTGTGACCGCCGGTTACAATGTCCTGCAACGCAGCGCCCACCGCCTCATTGCTTGCGGCGAGTGTCACTCTGGCGGTCGAGACTGTCACAAACGTGACAAGCAAAAACAGGAAACACAGATTTGAGACTGTCCTGATGGTCTTCATTTTTTGGGGCATCTCCTATTAGCGATTCGGCAAAAGATAAACATTTTTTGCACAATGACCAATTCACTCACGTTAACAGAAACGCGCGCAATCGTAATGTGTCCGTGTCACGGTAATCTCTAGAGAGTGTTAAGCGGAAGAAGGGCAAGAAAAAGACGCCCCTGCAGTTCTGCAGAGGCGTCTGAATAGTCACGAAAGCTGTGTGCCTCTGGAGCTACACCGCGGCAGCGTCGGCCGTTTCGCTGTGTGGTTGTACTTCGGCCATATAGTCTTCCCAAAGCGTGCGGGTTATTTCACCGGGTGTGAATTTGTGTTCGCCAATTTCCGAGACCGGCGTTACTTCCGCGGCAGTGCCGACAATGAAGCACTGCTCAAAATCTGCCATTTCCTCTGGTTTGATGGCGCGCTCGACAACTTTGAGCTGACGTTTCTTGGCAAGGCCGATCACTGTCCTGCGGGTAATGCCATCGAGGAAACAATCCGGTGTTGGCGTGTGCAGGGTGCCTTCCGCATCGATGAAGAAAACGTTGGCGCCCGTGCATTCTGCAATGAGGCCGCGGTAATCATACATGAGGGCGTCATCATATCCCTTTCTCTCGGCGGCATGCTTAGAGAGGGTACAGATCATGTAGAGGCCGGCCGCCTTGCTGTCGCAGGGAATCGTTGCCGGGTCGGGCCGCCGCCATTTTGCGATGTCGAGACGGATACCTTTCAGACGCTGTTCGGGATCGAAGTAGCTTGGCCATTCCCACACAGCGATAGCAACATTGATCCGCGTATCCTGAGCCGAAACGCCCATCATTTCAGAGCCGCGCCAGGCAACCGGACGGATATAGGCATCCTGATATCCCTGTGTCGCCAGGGTTTGGCGGCAGGCTTCGTCAATCTCTTCCACCGTAAAGGGGATTTCCATATCCATTACAGAGGCCGAGTAGAACAGCCTTTCGGTGTGCTCGCGAAGCTTGAAAATTTCGCCACCATAGGCGCGCTCGCCTTCGAAGACGGAGCTTGCATAGTGGAGGGCGTGCGACAGCACGTGCAGATTTGCATCGCCCCAAGGCACCATGTCT
>JAJFHB010000502.1 GCA_021775795.1 Hyphomicrobiales bacterium
ACCCAGCAGCGCCTCGACTGTCTCGCCGTCTGGCGCGAATGCCGCTTTTTTGATGAGCAAGAGCGTGCTGCGTTTGCCTGGGCGGAAGCTGTGACGTTGCTTCCGGAAACCAAAGCGCCTGACGATCTGTACGAAGGGCTAAAGGAACACTTTTCCGATCAGCAGATCGTCGATCTCACGATCATCATTTCAATGATGAACACCTGGAATCGCCTTGCTGTAAGCTTTCGGCACCTGCCTGATGCACGATCAAACGGTTAACAACATAAGATCGAAACAGAACAGGTTGCGGTTTCGCTTGGACTCCTGACCGTTATTCGGCAACATTGGCGCTGTTGTGAGTCTCTCCTGCTTTCTTGCAGGAAAGCAGGTGGGGTGGAGGGCTAAAGTGCCAATTAGCAGATTTCTTCTCGGTTCAGTATCGCTCGCCGCTTTGGGTATGACTCAGGCGGCCGTTGCTGATGAGCCCGGCGCCCCGGGCGCTTTTGATTGGTCGGGTCCTTATGTGGGTGGCAATCTGGGCGGTGCCATTCTTGATGGCGATGTGAGCAACGGTGCCTTCATCATTCCGGGGTCGCAGCAGGATCTGAATTCGGGAGGTTTCACGGGCGGTGCACAGATTGGCTGGAACCAGCAAACGGGACAGTTTGTATTTGGCGCTGAGAGTGATTTCAATTTTCTGAACATCGAAGATGATGCTCTGTTCCAGACAAAAACACCCGGTGTTGTCGAAACGGATTTTGACTGGTTCGCCACGGTTCGGGGCCGCGCTGGTGTGGCCGTGGATCAAACGCTGATCTATGCAACCCTGGGCCTGGCCATAGCAGATGCAGAAATATCTGTTTCAAATAGCGGCGCAACTGTTTCTGACAAGGAAACAACTCTAGGTGTTGTTGTGGGTGGTGGCGTCGAGCATTGGTTCACGGATGCAATGTCGGGAAAGCTCGAGTATCTGTACGCCGACATGCAACGCATTGATGTTGGTTTTATTGGCCCGCAGGTATCGGCTAGCCCGCAGCTTCACATTTTCCGCGCCGGTATCAACTACCACTTCTGCTGGGGTCTCGGCTGCTGAGTTGAGCCGGTAGCCTCAATTCGCCTTTGAGCAGTCCGTAGTGATGCTGATCGTGCCGGCCCTCCCCAATAAACGATCTGACGTGACTTCTCAGCGTTCCCTCATTGGTGAAGCCCAGGGCTTCTAAAGCTCTCATAGAGGGTTCGTTGCCGGCGTTTACGTGGACGATGATTTTCTCCAGTCCGCGCACCTCGAACATATGAGAAATCAATCCCGCAGCGGTCTCCCTGAAAGCGCCGATACGCTTGTAGTCAGGGTGGCCGATCAGGAAGGACATCTTGCCAAAGCTGTGGGTTGTGTTGATGTCCATGCTGAGGATGCCAAAAAGCGTTTCGTCGCGCTTGCCGAACATTCCAACCAGGTAACGTGTCTGGTTGTCGAAGCCTGTGATGTAGGCTTGCAACTGCCCTACGGTGAAGTGACGGGCAGGCATGTTGAGAGGTGACATCACCTCCGGATCAGCGATCCAGCTGAGAAACTGTTCACTTGTATCCGAGGGCACGAGGCTGCGCAGCAGAAAGCGATCAGTATTGATCGCGATTGCAAGATCGCGCGTTTCCTGATGCCCGATCTGAAAATTCAAACTCGAGCTGAAGGTATCCATCTGTTGCTCCTCGCGAGCCACTAGAGCATTCCATGTCAACGTGAAATGCTCTAGCGCACCGGGACTTGTCTTCCTGCCCCTTAGCGCATCGAACTGGTCGAGTAAACAATCCGCACGATGAAGTGTCAGGGCAGCTTCAAATAGCTCCCCTGTTCGCGTGCGCGATGAACATCAGTCTGAGTGTTTCAGTTCACCAGCGGATCACAGGCATCGTCGAAGTTGATGCCTTCGATCTGTGCTCGCCTGGCGAGGATCGAAATATATTGTGCTACCGCCCGAGACCAAGAGCTCGCCTCAAGCCAGGCGGCAATCCGAACTTGCACGGCCTCGAAGGGAAGCTGTTCACCCTCGATTCGTCGATCAAGCACAACCACGTGATAGCCGAACTTGCTTTCGATAATATGTGGCCTGTTATCGTTGCCATCGATCAATCGAAGTCCGGCTTCGAATTCAGGAACAGTCGAGCCCGGCGACAGCTGACCAAGGCTGCCGCCACTGAGATTGGAAGGGCAATCGGAGTGTGCTGTGGCCAGTTCCGCAAATCTCTCCGGGTTTTCCTTCAGCAGCGCAACGATGCGTTCGGCTTGCATCCGCGCAATGTCGTGTTTCTGCCCCCGTTCCGCTTTGACGGCGATGAGTATGTGCCGCGCCTCACTGAGCGGTGCCGAGCGGAAGCGTTTCGCGTTGCGCTCGTAGTAGCTCCTGCATTCCTCTTCAGTAGAAGTAGGCGCTTCGACGGCGATATCGAGAAGTTGGCGGATCTGCGCGTCTTCGAGAGTTTCCTGGCGCCCATCTTCCAGAGTTTGCGGGTCTGCTTGGAGTTGCGAACTGAGAGCTTCCTGGCGCAGTAGCTCCCTGACACAGAGTGCGCGCGCAGCCTCTGCCAAAGCTGCCCCGGGTGTCTCCGCTGGATGGTTCTGCGCCTCCTCCATGATCTCCTGCTCGGTGATCATTTTGCCGTTCACCGAAACGTCTTTGATGACCGCTTTCGGTTTTGCGGGAACATTGGTATCGGGCTCAATGTAGGTGGGATTGGCATTGTCACCCTTAGGGCCCGCTCCCAAAGCGGGATTTCGATATAGTTCAGCCATTTTTACTACTCCGCTGGAATTCTGGGCGCGGCGCGGTGATGCCGCTGCCGAACCACCTGATAACCCGGCCGCCAGATGTAACGTACGGGCACGCTCAACATGTGAACCAGGCGAGTGAATGGGAAGATCAGTAGAATGCTCAACCCCAGGAACAGGTGCAGTTTGAAGACGATGGCAGCATCGGCGACGTGTGATGCTGCTGCCGAGTTGAAAGTGAAGATGCCTTGCGCCCAACTCATGAACTTAAGCATTTCGCTGCCGTCGAGATGCTGCATGGAAAACGGGATGGTCATCAATCCAAGCGCCAGCTGCAACCACAGCAAAATGATGACGAGCGTATCTGAAAACGTCGACACGGCTCGCACGCGGGCGTCGAACAGGCGGCGATGCGCGAGGAGGGTGGCACCGGCAATGGCCACCACGCCTGCAACACCGCCAGCTATGATTGCCAGCGTCTGCTTGGCGCCATGGCTGATGCCAATCGCATCAAACAGGGCAATCGGTGTGAGAAGCCCCACGAGATGGCCAAAGAAGATAATGAGAACGCCGACATGGAAGAGTACCGAGCCCCATACCAGTTGCTTGCGGCGCAGCAGTTGGCTTGATCCCGAGCGCCAGGAATAGGGTTCGCGATCATACCGCAGGACGGTGCCCAGGATGAGAACGACCAGCGCGATGTAAGGATAAATCCCAAAGAGAGCTGTGTTGATGTAACCGTGCATTGGAGTGTCTCCTTATGGCGCCTGTGTGGTGCCAGGCTCGCCCGGCTTGCGTTGATGAGCGCGCATCTGTCTCTGAATACGGTCGGTTCCGCAGGTGTTCTCACCGGCGTTGCCACCGAACGTGACGACTTCTTCTTCCCAGATGCGGTCCAGCGCTTCCAGGTCAGATGGGTCATCTTCCGGCTCGGCCAGTAGTTCACGCACCAGCTTTCCATCGGCCTTGCCGCGGGACAGTCTTTCGAGCACGACGAAAGCGTTGGCATAGACAGACTTGCGCTTGCGCAAACGTTCTTTGACGACCGTGATGATGTGAGCGATCTGACCAAGCAGCTCCTGACCCTGCTCTACGGATTTGAGTGACAGATACTCGAGAAACATCGGAAGATAGTCGGGCAGTTCCTTGGCATCGATTTCGAAGCCATCTTCTTCATACATTGCCATAAGGTCGACCATCGCCTGTCCACGGTCTCTGCTTTCGCCATGTACGTGTTCGAACAAATGAAGAGAGAGCGTTCTGGTGCGGTCGAAGAGGAAGACGTAGCGCTCCTGAGCATCATAGAGATCGCATCTGGCGATGTCGTCCAGCAGACGCTCCAGCAGCTTGCATTGGCGGCTACCCAACTCGCCGCTTTCAGCGACTTTGGTCTTCAATTCCGGCACTGCCTCCTGCAGTTCCCGGGATGGGTAGGAGATCGCGAGGGAGAGAACTTTCAGGGCAATATTCATCACACCTTCTCCTTGAAAACGTCGGTTGGGGTTTGAACCGTCCTGGTCCGGGTGCCGCCAAAGAGCCCCGTCTGTGAGGAGCCATCCGAGCAACCGTTTCCAAACGAGAAACCACACGAACCGCGGACATCGTATGCATCCTCGCTCACCTCCCGGTGGCTGGTCGGTATAACGAAGCGGTCCTCGTAGTTTGCAATCGCCATGACATGATACATGTCGTCGATCATCTGACTGGTCATGCCGACCTTCTCAGCGATTTTCTCGTCCGTTACGCCATCGACACTCTTCGAGCGCATGTAGGCCCGCATGGCCAGCATGCGTTCAAGTGCGGAGACGATGGGCTCTTCTTTGCCTGCGGTGAGCAGGTTGGCGAGATAGCGAACCGGAATTCGCAGCGAGCGAACGTCAGGTATGCCATCAAGCGCCCCTATCTTGCCCGATTGAGCCGCTGATTGAAGTGGCGACAGGGGCGGGATGTACCAGACCATCGGCAAGGTGCGATATTCTGGATGAAGCGGGAAAGCCACCTTCCAGTCCATCGCCATTTTGTAAACCGGTGACGATTTTGCAGCTTCCAGCCAGGCATCGGGGATACCATCCTTGCGTGCCTGGGCGATGACCTCGGGATCATTGGGGTCGAGGAAAATCTTGAGTTGTTCCTCGTAGAGATCCTGTTCATCCGATGTCGAGGCTGCCTCGGATATCCGGTCTGCATCATAGAGCACCACACCCAGATAGCGGATGCGCCCGACGCAGGTCTCAGAGCAAACGGTCGGGTGGCCCGCTTCAATGCGAGGGTAGCAGAACACGCACTTCTCGGATTTACCTGAAGACCAGTTGTAATAGATCTTCTTGTAGGGGCAGCCGGAAACGCACATTCTCCAACCCCGGCATTTTTCCTGGTCGATCAGGACGATGCCGTCATCTTCGCGCTTGTAGATTGCACCGGAAGGGCAGGCGGCGACGCAGGCCGGGTTGAGGCAATGCTCACACAGCCTGGGCAGATACATCATGAAGGTATTCTCGAATTCGCCATAGATTTCCTTCTCAATGCCTTCGAAGTTGACATCCGCGGAGCGTTTGGAAAACTCACCGCCGAGAATCTCCTCCCAGTTGGGACCCCATTCGATCTTCTGCATGCGTTCGCCGCTGATCAGGGATCTGGGGCGGGCTGTGGGTGACGCCTCGCTCTCGCCGGCGGTCTGCAAATGACCGTAGTCGAAATCGAATGGCTCGTAATAATCGTCGATTTCCGGCAGGTCGGGATTGGCGAAAATCTTCGCCAGGATGCGCCATTTGGCACCCATTTTCGGCTCGATCTTGCCGTTGGCTTTACGTACCCAACCACCGTTCCACTTTTTCTGGTTCTCCCATTCCTTGGGGTAACCGATCCCCGGCTTGGTCTCGACATTGTTGAACCAGGCGTATTCAACGCCTTCACGATTAGTCCATACATTCTTGCAAGTGACAGAACACGTATGACAGCCAATGCATTTGTCGAGATTCAGGACCATTCCAATTTGTGCGCGGATTTTCATTCTGCTGCCTCCAGTGCCGGGTCCTGAGGCTCTTTGTATGGGCCCTCCAACCAATCAACTTTTTCGAGTTTGTGGACGATGACGAACTCGTCACGGTTGGACCCAACGGTGCCGTAGTAGTTGAACCCGTAGGACTGCTGGGCGTAGCCGCCAATCATGTGCGTTGGCTTGGTGATCGCCCGTGTCACCGAGTTGTGGATGCCGCCACGGTTCCCCGTGATCTGTGATCCAGGGGTGTTCACGATCTTTTCCTGAGCGTGATACATGTAAATGGTGCCTTCCTTCATCCGCTGGGAAACCACCACTCTTGCGGAGATGGCGCCATTGATGTTGAAGACTTCCACCCAGTCATTATCGACCAGTTCGGCCCTCGCAGCATCCGTTTCTGAAATCCACACCACCGGTCCGCCACGATTAAGCGTCAGCATCATGAGGTTGTCAGAATAGGTCGAATGGATGCCCCATTTCTGGTGCGGTGTGATGAAGTTCAACACCAGTTGCGGACGGCCGTTGGATTTAGCGCTGATGACCGGGTTGATCGATTTCGTGTCGATCGGCGGCCGGTAGACACACAGCGCTTCACCGAAGGCCCGCATCCACAGATGATCCTGATAGAGCTGCTGGCGGCCGGTCAACGTGCGCCAGGGGATCAGGTCGTGCACGTTGGTGTAGCCCGCGTTGTAGCAAACCTTTTCGGATTCGATTCCCGACCAGATTGGTGAGGAAATGATCTTGCGCGGTTGCGCCACCACATCATGGAAGCGGATTTTTTCGTCTTCTTTCGGGAGGGCAAGATGCGAGTGATCCCGGCCTGTATTTTTTGACAAAGACGCCCAGGCCTTGACGGCGACCTCACCATTTGTCTCCGGTGCGAGCGACAGGATGACTTCCGTGGCATCGATATCGGTCTCGATGCGCGGCCGGCCTTTGCTCGGGCCTTCCTCGGTGACCAAACCATTGAGGCGTCCAACAAGGTCGACCTCCTTTTCGGTATTCCAGGAGATGCCCTTGCCGCCGTTGCCGAGCGTATCCATCAGCGGCCCAAGTGCGGTAAATCGCTTGTAGAGGTTGGGATAGTCACGCTCGACAACCGCAATCGCGGGCATGGTCTTGCCGGGCAGGGGGTCTATCTCGCCACTCTTCCAGTCCTTCACGTCAAAGGGTTGTGCGAGTTCGCCTGGTGTGTCGTGCAGGATCGGTACCAGCACCACATCCTTTTCAACACCGAGAACCTCCGGTGCGACTTCGGAAAACGTCTTGGCAATGCCCTTGAAGATGTCCCAGTCGCTGCGAGCCTCCCAGGCCGGGTCTGCGGCGCTGGTCAGGGGGTGAATGAAGGGATGCATGTCAGATGTGTTGAGATCGTTCTTTTCGTACCAGGTGGCCGTTGGCAGAACGATGTCGGAATAGACACACGTGGTAGACATGCGGAAATCCAGGGTCACAAGCAGGTCAAGTTTTCCTTCCGGAGCCTCATCGTGCCAGACCGCTTCCTTGGCCCGCTGGCGTCCTTCCTCTCCAAGATCCTTTCCAAGCACGCCATGGGATGTGCCCAAAAGATGCTTGAGGAAATACTCATGTCCCTTTCCCGATGAACCGAGCAGGTTTGAACGCCATACGAACAGATTCCGAGGCCAGTTGGCTTCGTCGTCGGGGTCCTCGCAGGACATTTTCAGTTTGCCGGACTTGAGCTGTTCGGTGACGTAATCCTTGACGTCTTTCTTGGACTTGCCAGCCGCTTTGGCGACATCGAGCGGGTTTGTCTTGAGTTGTGGCGCGGACGGCAGCCAGCCCATCCGCTCGGCGCGAATGTTATAATCGATCAGCGTTCCATCCCATGGCCCCTCCGGGGCAGTCGGGGAAAGAATCTCGTCAACTTCGAGGGTCTCATAGCGCCACTGGTCGGTGTGGGCATAGAAGAACGAAGTGGAGTTCATCTGCCGAGGCGGACGGCTCCAATCAAGTCCGAAGGCGAGCGGCAACCAGCCTGTTTGCGGCCGCAGCTTTTCCTGGCCCACATAGTGGCTCCAGCCGCCGCCGGACTGACCGACGCAACCGCACATCACCAGCATATTGATGATGCCGCG
>JAJFHB010000503.1 GCA_021775795.1 Hyphomicrobiales bacterium
TGCGCCGTCCCCGACGGAAACACAGGCAATGCGCAAACTTGAGGGCGCAGACATCGAGACGAGCGACAAGGAACCAAACGGCGTGCAACGCGATGGTACATCCAATGAGGAACAGCCGCTCCAGCACAAGCCTTTGCCTGCGTGGATGCTGTAGGGCGGAAGTGTTGATAACGCTCGTGGTCAGCCGGATACCTGATGAGGAAGGTTAAGTGAAATGCACGTTGGAATGGTAGGTCTGGGCAATGTTGGCGTGCTCCTCGCACAAAACCTGCAGCAGGCCGGCTACGCGTTAACGGTCCATGATCTGGACCAGGCGCGGGCAGCCTCTTTGATAGAAGCAGGTGCCTTGTGGGCGGATACACCAGCGACAACTGCTGCTGTCTCAGATGTGTTTTTGACGTGCCTGCCGTCTCCGGATGCGGTGAGAGCCGTTATGGAAGGTAAAAACGGCGCCATGCCAAACCTCCGATCCGGGGCGACCTGGATTGAAACCAGCACCACGGATGTCAAAGAAGTCAAACGTCTTGCCGGTCTGGCTGCCAAGCGGGGAGCGGCAACACTGGAAGCGACACTTACCCTCGGTGTGCACCGTATGAAGGCGCGCACGGCGACTGTTTTTGCCGGCGGCGATGAGCAGGTCTTTGGCGCTCATGAAGAGCTTCTGAGAGCAATGGCTGGAAGCGTTATCTACATGGGTGACCTTGGCACCGCCACGGTAATCAAGGTGATCACCAACCTGCTCGCCTTTATCAATCTGCTGGGCTCTGCAGAAGGACTGATGCTGGCGAAAAAGGCCGGTGTGGATCTGTCGCGTGCTCATGCGGCAATTGCCGCGAGCTATGGCGGCAGTTATGCCCATGACACGGCCATGCCCGTGGCGCTCAGCGGTACATTTGACGACGGGTTTGGTCTGGGGCTTGCGTTAAAGGATGCCCTGCTCGGTCTCGACCTGGCAGAGCAGCATGGACTTGATCTGGACCTGACCAAACAAATGGCTTCAATCTTTGAGCAGGTTCATGAGGCGCGAGGTGACGAGGCTTTCTCCACGGAATGTGTGCGCCATGTGGAAGAAAAGGCCGGAGAGAAGCTGCGTGCTGCGGGATTTCCAACCTCGATGTTCTAGCGAGGGGCATCTTTGCGGCGCGCCCTTGCGGCGGTTTGCCATAAGCTGACACTTGCAACACGCGTTATGTTTGTACGGAAACTCATGCTCACCCAATAAACGGATCTCGCCCGTGCTCCGAAAACTCCTGATCATTCCGCCCATTGCTGCCGGCCTGTTTGTTCTTTTCTATCTTGTGAACAACAAGGAAGAACCGCAGCGAAAGCCACCCGAAGAAATTGCACGTGCAGTCCGGGTCGTCGAAATGGTGGAAGTGGATTTCGTCCCCCGGGTGGTGGGGTACGGCACCGTGCAGCCAGGCAGGGTTTGGGATGGTACTGCCCAGGTGAGCGGCGAAATCGAGTTTATGCATGAGGATCTGAACAAAGGGGCGATCTTGCCTTCAGGCACAGAGATCCTTCGCATTTCTCCTTTGGACTACGAACTCGCCATCACCCGCGCGGAAGCAAACATTCGCTCGGCTGAGGCGCGTCTGCTTGAGCTCGAGGTAACGGAAACCAACACCAGAGATACGCTGGCCCTGGAAGAGAGAGTGCTTGAAATCCGGGAAACCGAGCTGCAGCGCAACATCGATCTGGTGGAGCAGGAAGTCTACGCCCAGGCTGTGGTTGACCAGGAAATGAGGGACACGCTTACGCAACGGCAACGGGTGTTGGACCTGAAAAACTCGCTGCGCCTCATCCCCACGCAGGTGGCGGTTGAAGAGGAGCAAAGGGCGGTTTATCTGGCTGAACTGGAATCTGCCAAACTGGATCTGGAGCGGACCCACATCATCCTGCCGTTTGATGCGCGCATTGCCGAAGTCAACGTTGAGGAAACCCAGTTTGTACAGGTTGGCTCTGTCATGATGGTGGCGGACAGTGTTGAGAAAGCCGAAATAGAAGCCCAGGTGCCTGTCAGTCAATTTCGCATGATGACCCAGGCCGTGAGCGGGGAAGAAGCAGACACCGGTGTCTCGATTGGATCGTTTGCAGCCTTTGCAGAGCGTTTCGGCATTTCGGTAATTGTGCGGCTAAGAACCGGGGATGATGTAACAGAGTGGCCCGGCAGTTTCGCCCGCATCTCAGATACCATTGACCCATCGACCCGCACTGTGGGGATTATTGCCGAGGTGGACGGGGCCTATGCCACAGCAGTGCCGGGAGAACGCCCGCCGTTGGCAAAGGGTTTTTTCGTTGAGCTCGAAATTCGCGCCAGATCAGTGCCCGGGCAGATCGTGGTGCCCCGTTCGATCGTCAACAATGACGCCGTCTATGTAATGACAGCGGAAGACCGGCTGGAGCGCCGCGATGTGGAGGTTGGTGCCCGTCTCGGCGATCTGGCCGTCATAACCAGCGGCCTCGTGGCGGGTGAACGGGTTGTGGTTTCCGATCTGGTGCCAGCCGTTGAAGGCATGTTGCTGGCGGCGCAGGTTGACGAGGCTTTGTCTTCTGCATTGATTGCCGAAGCAACGGCGCAGGCGCCGCTTAGATGATCAGATATTTCGCCAACCATCCCACGGCTGCCAACCTGATGATGGCGGCCTTTATCATTGGTGGGCTGTTTGCAGCGCCAACACTTCAGCGCGAAACCTTCCCGCGGGTTGAACCGCGAGAAGTTGAAATTACAGTGCCTTACCCCGGCGCCCGGCCAGAAGACGTGGAAGAAGCAATCTGCCGGCGCATCGAAGATGCTGTCGATGGCGTCAATGACATCACGGAAGTTACCTGCGAGGCCCAGGAGGGGCTGGGTCGTGCCGTCATTGAAATGACAGAAGGTGCAGATCTCGACCGTTTCTTCACGGACGTTAATACGGAGATTGAGGCCATCGACGACTTCCCCCTGGAAGTCGAACAAACCATCGTGCGGCAACTTGGCCTTACCGACTTTGTTGCTTCAGTTGCGGTTTCCGGCCCCCTCGACCGCGCCAATCTCAAGGCCTATGCGGAAGAACTGAAGCAGCGCATGCTGCGATGGGGCGGCATTCCCAAAGTTGATATCAAGGGCTTTTCAGAGCATCAGATCCGCATCGAAATTTCCGATCAGACATTGCGGCAGTTCGCCTTGTCGGTGGCAGACATTGCCCGCGCCGTGCAGCGCCAAAGCCTGGATCTGCCGTCGGGCAGCATACAGGCCCGCGACAATGACCTTCTCATACGATTTGCAGATGAGCGCAAAAGCGCTGACGCCTTTCTTGATCTGGTCGTCGTTTCAAGCGAGACCGGCGGCCAAATCAGGCTCGGTGATATTGCGGATGTGACAGACAGGTTTGAGCTGGATGAGGACACGATAACCCTGAATGGCAGAACTGCTGCCGTTCTCGACATAACGAAGACCCGTAACGATGACACACTCGAGGTTATCGATGCGGTGACGGCCTTTCTGGAAGAGGAACGATTGAACGCTCCCGACGGCATCGAACTGGTGGTGACCAATGATGTCTCGTCCATTGTGCGTGACAGGTTGCAACTGCTTTTGAAGAACGGCGGCACAGGTCTTGTACTCGTGTTTGCGTGTCTCTGGCTGTTTTTTGGTTTTCGGTATTCGTTCTGGGTCACGATGGGCCTGCCGGTCGCTTTCCTGGGCGCTGTCGTCGCCATGGTGATGATCGGCTATTCCATCAACATGCTGACGATGGTTGGGCTGCTCATAGTCATTGGCCTGCTCATGGACGATGCCATTGTCATTGCCGAAAACATTGAAGCCCACCGGCGTATGAACAAGAACCCGCTGGAAGCGGCTGTTGATGGTGCCAGACAGGTTCTTCCCAG
>JAJFHB010000504.1 GCA_021775795.1 Hyphomicrobiales bacterium
GCTTCACCTTCCTCATTGACCCGGGCGCCGTCGACGACATTCCAGCCGGCGGCATCGAGCAACTCAGACGCCTGCGTCAAAAGTGTGCGGTCCCGGCCAGAGCCGTCGGACACCGGTGACAAAACCACAGCGCCAAAGACTTCCAGCGGCAGGACACTCTCGAACGGTGCAAGCAATTCAATCTCTGCCTCGGTTGGTTCGCCTTCGGCTTTCAGGTCGGAGTTTTCAAAGAAACTGTTTGTGCGTCTGTATTGATCATAGAACAGATTTGCGTTCGCCCATTCAAAGTCAAAGGCCAGACCCAGCGCCTGGCGAACCCTGACATCCGCAAATTTTTCCAGCCGCGTGTTGATGAAAAATCCCTGCGCCCCGGATGGCCTGTCGTCTGGCAACACGTCGCGAATGAGGCGTCCCTCCATAACAGCACGGGTGTCATAGCCGGTTGCCCAGGTGCTGGCGGTGAACTCTTCGCGCAAATCGTAATCACCCACCTTGAGCGCTTCGAGTTGTGCTGTGCGGTCGCGGAAATACTCAAACCGGAGTTCCCCGAAATTATGGCGCCCGCGAATGACGGGTAAATCCCAGGCCCAGTAATCGTCCCGCCGGGTGTAGCTTATGTACCGGCCCTGCTGGAACGCATCGATCGTATAGGGGCCACTGCCTAGCGGCACATCAAGGGAGGGTTCGGTAAACTCCCGTCCCTCGTAAAAGGCCCGCGAAAAGATCGGTAGCAGTGCTATCCGGATGGCGAGATCACGAGTGACCTCTCCTTCGAATGTGTAATGCACGGTGTGAAGATCAATGATCTCAGCTGTGACAACATCGCGGATCTGACCGGTGAGACTTGGGTGGCCGTGTTGTTTGAGAGTATCGAAAGTGAAGAGCAGATCATCGGCGGTGAGGGCGGTGCCATCCGCAAATGCTGCTTCGGGACGAAGGTAGAATGTTACGCCGTTGCCGTCTTCATCCGCTTCTGCGGAATGGGCGACAAGCCCGTATACCGCATCGGGCTCGTCAAAAGCCCGAACCATCAAACTGTCAAATAACAACTCGATGCCATAGGGCGCATCCCCTGGCAGAACGTAACCGTTGAAGCTGTTGAAGGTTGCCTGATTGGTGTTGAAAATGCCCTGGACACCGATGGTGGACAGGCGGCCGCCGGAAGGCGCGTCAGGATTGACGTAGTCAAAATGCGTGAAGTGCTCCGCGTACTTGAGATGACCGAAGGCTGACAGACCATGGCTCGGCTCTGCAGCGGCTGAGGCCGTGCAGAGGAGCACAGCGGCGGCAATAGGCCCGACGTGCCGAAGAAACCAGGATGCTCCAGGCGACTTCACGTGAGATTACTGCGCATCAATTCGTGCTGCACGTTCCGCGTCGTACCACCAAACGGTCGGGAATGCGAAACTCGTCACCGGCAATTGCTCCGGCCGGCCGAAGCGGTCCCAGTAGGCATAGAGAGTGGGCCGGTACCATTGCGGCACGACAAAATAATTCCACAGCAAAACGCGATCGAGAGCGTGGGTATAGGCAACAAGATCGTCGCGGTTTTCAGCGTATATCAGACCTTCTATCAGGGCGTCGATTGCAGGGTCTGCAATGCCTGCTCGATTTTGGCTGCCTTGCCGGCCAGCAGCCTCTGTGCCCCAGTACTCCCGCTGTTCGTTGCCCGGAGACAGAGACTGTCCCCAGCTGCCAACGATGATGTCGAAGTCGAACTCGTCGCGCCGTTGCGAGTATTGCGTGCTGTCGACGACACGAATGTTGGAATCAACACCCAGAATGTCCAGATTTTCCTTGTAGGCAAGAACGTGAGGCTCAAATGCCGGCGACACGAGTAGAAACTCAATGGTCATGGGTTCGCCGGTCTCATCATTTGTCAGGGCCCCATCCTGCACAGACCAGCCCGCTTCCTCGAGCAGGGCCTTTGCCTCTCGCAGGTAGCCTCGCGTCGCCCGGCGGTCTGTGTGCACGGGGTTGGTATATTCCTGAGTGAAGACTTCTTCGGGAATCTGCCCTCTCAGTGGCTCCAGAATTTCAAGCTCGCGCCCCTCGGGCAATCCGGATGAGGCAAGTTCTGATTCATCGAAATAGCTGTCGAGGCGGTGATTGAGGCCATAGGAGACAAACTCGTTGGAAAACTCGAAATTGAAGGCCAGATTGAACGCCTGGCGAACACGCCGGTCAGACAGTGCGGCGCGCCGCGTGTTCATCACGAAGGCCTGCATGCGTTCGGGGTAAATCGACAGATACTCATCCTTGATGATCCAGCCGCTCTGTGCCGCGGCAAAATCATATCCCGTTTCCCAGAACTTCGGCGTGCCTTCGATCCG
The DNA here is from genome assembly GCA_021775795.1 of Hyphomicrobiales bacterium. Lineage (GTDB taxonomy): Bacteria > Pseudomonadota > Alphaproteobacteria > Rhizobiales > JAJFHB01 > JAJFHB01. The sequence goes on from JAJFHB010000504.1 coordinate 2,334, forward strand.
GAAGTCATAGGCATCGGATTTGAAGGCTTCAAACAGCACGGTTGCATCGCGGTAATAGCTGTATTCGACCTTGTCGAAGTTGTTCTGTCCCGCTGAAACGGGCAGATCCTCGGCCCAGTAGTCATCAACCCGCTCAAAGGAGATCGACCTGGGCGCATCTACATAGGTTACCTGATAGGGGCCGGAGCCCATGGGCGGTTCAAGCGTTGGTGAGAAGAAGTCGCGCGCATTACCCTCTGCGTCTGTGCCTTCCCAGAAATGCTTCGGCAGAATATAGAGCTGGCCGGTAATGTGCGGCAGCTCGCGGTTACCGGCCTCATCAAATGTGAAAGTGACCTCATGGTCGCCGGTTTTCTCCACGCTTTCGATGTTGGCGTAGTAATACGCAAACCGAGGGTGTGCTTCGCGCAGCACTTCTAGGCTGAAAATCACATCCTCCGGCGTGACAGGCATGCCGTCATGCCAGCGCGCGTCAGGGTTCAGCGCGAAGGTAGCAGAAGAGAAATCGTCAGGATGCGAAACGCTGTGAGCGATGAGGCCATACATTGTCCCGGCTTCGTCGATACTGTCCGTCATCAAGGTTTCAATCACGAAAGCCGCGATGCCGCCGGCAGAATCGCCGGGGACGATGAAGGGATTGAGGCTGTCGAACGATCCTTGCGTCGCCATTCGGACGGTACCGCCCTTGGGAGCGTTGGGATTGACGCCGTTAAAATGTTCAAAATCAGGTCCGTGCAGAACTTCTCCCATCAGGCTGATGCCATGACGCCATTCCGGTTCCGCCTGCGATGAGGCTGGTGTTGCGAATACGGTGGGTGAGACCGCCAGGGTCAGTGACGTCAGAACTGCGATTGCTGTGCCGGGAAGTTTGATTTTCATGCTCTATCTGCCGTCCAGAAGCGTCTGTGAGACGCGGGGTTTTCGAGTGAACTTTTCATTTGTGGTCAAATTTTGAACAAATCTGAGGCGGGATGGTGTCCCCGACCAGGACATTCTAACTGACAGAAGCGCAGAAGGCTGCTCACGACAAATAAAAACACCGGTAGCGGGGCTGCCGGTGTTTCCATTTCACTTGTGTTATCGACCGGTAGCGAATGCTGGAAACCTATTCGGTAGCCTCGGTCGCTGCATCGCCATCCTCGGTCATTTCCTCGGCGTCTTCGGCCATTTCTTCGGCTACCGGCATATCAATGGGATTATCGCTTTGATCATGCAGATACATGAGAAGGTCTGCACGCTGGTTCATGCGGCTGATACCGTTGAACGCCATCTTGGTACCGACAACGTAACCCTTTGGATCTTCGAGAAACGCATTGAGCGTTTCGAAGTTCCAGATGCCGATCTCGGCGGCCCGTTCGGTCATCCCTGCAGAATAGTCGTAACCGGGAACCGTTGCTGCCTGGCGGCCCATAACACCATAAAGGTTGGGTCCGATGCCGTTCTCGCCGCCACTTTCAAACGTGTGGCAGGCGGCGCACTTGCGGATAACGCCGGCACCGTCTTCGGCTGTAGCGCCTTCGAGCATCTCTGCCATGGAAATGACCACTACTTCGGTCGGTTCTGTGGCTTCTCCCGTGCCCTCACCCTCAATTTCAAGGGAATAAGCGAGCGTTTCGGGATGTTCAGGCGTGTAGAGAATGCCTGCGAGAGACTGCAAGAGCATGACAATCAGCACGGTGCCGAGAACGGCGCCTGCGATTTTGTTGAGTTCGTATGTATCCATGGCGCGGCCATTGCCTCAGATCTATCGGAAAATCGGGACCGGGACGGCGTTTACCCCTAACGCCAAAACCCCTTATCTGGCCGCGGAGACTAATGATTTCTCCGGATTCTTGCAACTGGTAACAAACGCTGTGCAGATTTGCCGCGCTTGTTGGATCAGGCCCGATCGGGCACCGCGAGGATGGCGCTGCCACCACACACAAAGGGCCGTTAAACACCGCTGGCACCGTGCGTTGACACCGGCACCGCAAGGTGCTGAAACTCGGCCAGATTGGCGTGGGTAACCAGCACCCGGCCAGAATTGCAAAGATCCAGAATTGCAAAGATATTGCAGCGGCCCAGCCAGCGAGTGAAATCAGTATGAACAGCATCGTCTATCAGGGAGAGCCAGGGGCAAATTCACATATCGCCTGCCTGGAAGCGTTTCCAGATTATGAGCCCGTGGCGCGGCCGACATTTGAGGATGCATTGGCGGCCATCAGCGACGGCGAAGTTTCGCTTGGTATGATACCGATAGAAAACACTCTCGCGGGTCGGGTGGCGGATATCCACCACCTTCTGCCGGAATCCGGCCTCTATATTGTGGGTGAGCATTTTTTGCGGGTTCACCATCAACTGCTCGCCCCTAAAGCGGCGACGCTGGACACCATCAAGACCGTTCACAGCCACACGATGGCGATCGGGCAGTGTCGCAATACTCTTCGGTCTCTGGGGCTCAAATCTGTTGTGGCTGTTGATACGGCCGGCGCTGCCCGTGAGATTTCGGAATCCGGGGATCTGACAAAATCCGCGATTGCGACCCAACTTGCGGGCGAAATCTACGGCCTCGCGACTTTGCGTGAAGACATCGAGGATGCGGAGCATAACACCACCCGGTTCCTCATCCTTTCGAATGAGCCGGATGATGCGGAGTACAGTGACATACCCGTTGTCACCAGTTTCGTGTTCCGGGTACGCAACGTACCGGCGGCGCTCTACAAGGCAATGGGCGGGTTCGCCACCAATGGCGTCAACATGACAAAGCTGGAATCATACCAGTTGGAAGGTGCCTTCACCGCCACCCAGTTTTACGCTGATATTGAGGGACACCCGAGCGAGCGTAACGTGAGGCTGGCGCTGGAAGAGCTTGATTTCTTCACCAACCAGTTGCGTGTTCTGGGTGTCTATCACGCAAGTCCTGCACGCAAGGCATTTGCAACAACCGGCTCGTACGGCTCATAAACGCTGCAGCTTCAGGGAACGATGATCTCCAGGGTCCTGGCGATCCGGAAGCCTATGGCACGGCTGCCAAAGTCGTGGAAACTGAAATAGCGGTTTGCGGAGCGCACGTTGAGCGGGTCCGAGGACCAGGAGCCGCCACGCAGCATGCGAAAGTCCGGGGTGTGGCAATCAGTGGTTCTTGCCCGGCCATCGGTGTAGTCCGGTGCATAAAACGCCGTGCAGTCCTCGACCCATTCGTGCACATTGCCGATCATGTCATGCAGGCCGAAGCCATTTGGTTTAAAGGATCCAACCGGCGCCGTCTGGTCAGGATAACCATCGCTGCAAATGTTCGTATTGTTGCGCACCGAGGATTCACGGTCAGCGATATTTCCGAATTCACAAAGGGCGGTCTGATCGGATCCGAAATGATACGGCTGCTGGCTGCCGGCGCGGGCTGCGTACTCCCATTCCGTTTCGGTCACTAACCGGTAAGGCGCATCGGTCCGGCTCTCAAGCCACGCGGCATATTCCTTGGCATCGTTCCAGGTCACATTCAGCACAGGCCTTGTGCCGCGCCCCCAGCCGCCGTCATTGCTGATCGGATTATTGCAGCCAACATCATGCAGGCAGGCATTCCATTCATCGAAGGTGACTTCGAACTTACCCACCGCAAAGGCTGCGGGAAGCGTGATGTTGTGTTGAAGTTTATCCCAGTTGTTGGCGCCTTCTTCGGTTACAGGCGCACCTCTTACGTAACTGCCGGCCGGCAGCACGACCATTGTTGGACAGGCGGCGCAATCACGAAACTCGTCGCCCGGCATGACACATCGAATGGCTCCGGCGACGCGGATGGCGAAACCCTCGGCACAGGGCAACTGCTCATCTTCAAACTGAAGTTCCTCCTCCGGGAAGACGCCGATGGCCACCTGGTCCAGCAACCCCTTGAGTTTGGCTGCAGCCACGGTGGCAAAAAGACCGTCGGGAAAACGCCGCAAAAAATCTTCAAGAAGGGCCGCGTCGTTGCTGTTACGGACGCTTTCCCAAAGCAGCGCCTCTTCACTCAGGTTCGACAGGGAGCCGTTCGATGGATCGCCCGGAACAAGATAAAACTCGTCAATAAGGGCGCTTTCCTCCCAGGGTGTCTGCGCCCCGCTTGTTGCATCGACAACAGCACCCCGTGTGCGTTTGAAGACCTGTTCAATGGTCAGCCCCGGATACTGCATGGCTTCGGCAAGGGCGAGGGTGTAAGGCGAATTTGATCCCTCACCATCCATCGCCACTTCGCCCGGAGCAGCGGCAAAGGCGATCAGCGAGCCATTGAAGGCGCTCACTCTTGCAAGGCCGCGTTCTGAGCTGCGGCTGTTACCGGGAAAGGGATTATTGCGGCAGGCATCCAGAATGGCGAGGTTGATCGAGTTCCCTGCCTCCTCCATCTGGCGCATTACATCGGAGACGCGAAATGCTTCGATGCTCAGGTCCGCCGCTGATTCCACATGCGCATCGAGAGGGATCAGATAGTTGATGCCGGCGTACTCAACACCGTGTCCAGCGTAGTAGAACAAAGCCACCGTGTTGGGACCTGCCGCCCGCAGGGCGGTTCCGAATTCTCGGATAACGCGGGCCATATCGCGGCGGTCAACATCGAAGGCCTGATGAACCTCAAAGCCGATCGCTTCAAGCGTTGTGGTCATGAGTTCAGCATCGCCACGTGCGTTGCGCAACGTGGAGATGTTCTCATAAGCCCCGTTGCCAACAACCAGCGCAACACGGTTGTCGGACCAGGCAGATGTGCCTTTGGTAGATAGCAATAACAAAGCGGCAAAAGCCAACACACAGATATGTCGGGATATAAATCGCATGGTGGCGCCAGAATAACTCATACTTGCTGCCGGGCAACACCTTTGAGATGTTCTAGTGCATCGTGAAAATCTCGCGCTGAACATCGACCCCGCGCAGGTCGTGGTGACCGACGGACTGTAGGGGACCGTTCAGGCTTTCGGCAAATTCTGATGATGTCAGAATCCATCGATCAAGCGTTTTGCACATGTCCTCGATACGCGAGGCTTCGTTGACGGCAGAGCCGATTACTGTGAAATCGAGGCGGCGTGCAGCGCCGACATTGCCGTAAGTGATGTCGCCGCGATGCAGTCCGATTCCATATTCTATGCGGGTCTTGCCTGCAGCGCTGCGCTGCTCGTTGAGTTCCGAAACAATCTTGCGTGCGTCCATGGCGGCCGCGATGGCCTGGGTGCAGGCGTCTTCGGCTCCGGTCTTGCTGTCATCAATGGGAAAGATCGCAAGCACCGCATCGCCGATAAGCTTGAGAACCTCGCCCCCGCGCGCCTCTATCGGGCCGACCATGCAGTCGAAAAAGTCATTGAGAATTTCGAGGTAAGCCTCACGGGACAGATGTTCAGACAGAGAGGTGGAGTTGCGCAGGTCACAAAACCAGATTGCTGCGTGAATGTTTTCGCCATCGCCGCGCCGGGTCAGGCCGTTCAGTACCTGCTGCCCGGTTCGGTTGCCCAGATAGGTGCCAAGCAGTGTTGAGGAGGCATCCCGCAGCGTGAAGATTTCTAGCAGACGGCTGACCACCGGCAACACTTCATAGACCTTACCCAGTTGAGCTACCGAAAAGCCTCCGGGCTCTTTGGAGGTGATCGTGAAAATATTGATCTGCCCGTCCGAAAAGATCATCGGCATGGCGACATAATCGGTAATGCCCTCTGCTTTCATCTCCTGCAGCACAGGATAATCCAGAAGCGGGTCAGGTC
>JAJFHB010000505.1 GCA_021775795.1 Hyphomicrobiales bacterium
GCCCGTTGTTTGTAACAGCAGCAACCGGGTTGTTTACCGTGCCGTTCTTCCTGTTCTCTTCTCTCGCCGGTCAGTTAGCTGACAAGTTTGAGAAGGCGTCTTTGATCCGCACCATAAAACGAGCGGAAATTGGCCTCATGCTGCTCGCGGCAGCCGGCTTCTATCTTGAGAGCGCCTATTGGCTTCTGGGCGTTTTGTTTCTTATGGGCACGCAATCGGCGTTCTTCGGGCCTCTCAAATACGCAATTCTTCCCCAGCACCTGACAGAAGAGGAGTTGATCGGCGGCAACGCACTCATAGAGACGGGAACTTTTCTCTCCATTCTGCTCGGCACGCTTTTCGGCGGTCTTCTGGTGCTCGCCGACGCCGGGTCCGGCATCGTGAGTCTTGCTTTGATCGGCCTTGCAGGGCTTGGCTATTGGACCAGCCGCTGGATCCCGCAAGCCCCGGCTTCCGATCCATCAGTTCAACTCAACCCCAACATTGTGCAAGAGACTTTCGGTCTGGTGCGCAGTATCGCAGGGCGTCGCGATGTCTTCCTGTCAGTGCTTGGAATTTCCTGGTTCTGGCTGGTGGGCGTTATCTTTCTCACCCAGTTTCCGACCTACGCCCGCGACGTGGTTCATGCCGATGAAAATGTCGCCAATCTCTTCATCGCTGTTTTTTCGATCGGCATTGGCGCAGGCTCACTGCTTTGTGAAAAACTGCTCAAGGGTCGGGTAGCGGCAACCTACGTGCCTCTCGCAGCTATTATCATCACCATCTTTACGCTGGACCTGGTCTTTACGTCCCCGCTGAGCGTCAATGCTACCGGACCCCTCGCTGACATCGGGGGCTTCTTGGACGAGCCTGCCAACTGGCGCCTGCTCGCCGATCTCTTTGGTATTTCGGTTGCCGGCGGCCTTTATGTCGTGCCGCTTTTCGCCCTCGTACAACAGCGTAGTGATCCCGAGCGTCGCGCCCGCACCATTGCCGCCAACAATGTCATGAATGCGGTGTTCATGGTGGCGGCGACCGCGTTTAGTTTTGCCATGCTGGGTGCCGGCTACACCATACCGGATATCTTTCTGATCACGGCAATCGCCAACGCATGCGTTGCGGTTTACATCTGCAAGCTGCTTCCTCATGAGATCGTCAAGGCCATCGGACGCCTGTTGTTGCGGCTGTTCTACCGGGTCGAGATCCGCGGCCTGGAGAATTACGACAAGGCCGGTCCGCGCCGCGTCATCGTCGCCAATCACACCTCCTATCTGGATGCCCCGATCCTTGGGTCATTCCTTCCTGAAACGCCTGTCTTCGGGATCAATATTCATGTGGCGCGCAAGTGGTGGGTGAAACCGGCGTTCCTGATGTTCGATCTGTTGCCCCTCGACCCCACCCGTCCGCTCGCCGTGCGCTCGCTCGTCCGCAAGGTCCGCCAGGACCGCGACTGCGTGATCTTCCCGGAGGGTCGCATAACGGTGACAGGCGCCCTCATGAAAATTTACGAAGGCCCCGCCACCATCGCAAACCTGGCTGAAGCCACCTTGTTGCCGGTGCGCATTGATGGTGCTCATCGCAGTCATTTTTCGCGGCTGCGCGGCAAGATCCGCCTGCGCTTGTTTCCCAAGATCATTGTTACAATCCTGCCGCCCCAAAAACTTGTACCGCCTCGCGAATTGGTCGGTCGGGCCAAGCGCCAATGGGTTGGAGCACAGCTCTATGACGTCATGTCCAACATGGTTTTTGACACCAGTAATCTGGACCAGACCCTGTTCGAAAGCCTGCTGGATGCCCGCGACGTTCATGGTGGGAAGCACGCGATCATCGAGGACGTTGAACGCAACGCCATGAGCTACAATCGCCTGGTAACCGCAAGCTTCCTGCTCGGAAGCAAAATTGCGGCTAAAACGGAACATGGCGAAAACGTCGGCCTTCTCCTGCCGAATTCCGCCGGCGTGGTAGCCTCCTTTTTTGCCCTTCAGGCGCATGGGCGTGTGCCGGCCATGCTCAACTTCTCTGCCGGCCCGCGCAGTATGGTGGACGCCTGCCGGGCAGCCCAGATCAAAACAATCCTCACCTCGCGCCGCTTCATCGAACTTGGCCGTCTTCAAGAACATATCGACGCTGCAAGCCAGGTCGCACAGGTTCTCTACCTCGAGGACATCCGTGCCACAATCACTCTGGCGGACAAGATATCGGCTCTCACCGCGCGCTTTGTTCCAAGTTTTTCATACCGGCGAAAATCTGCCGGTGCCGCCTCAGATGATGCCGCTGTCATACTCTTCACTTCCGGATCGGAAGGCACCCCGAAGGGAGTGGTCCTGAGCCATCGCAACCTTCAGGCCAATAGGCATCAGCTTAGTGCCCGCATCGATTTCAACAGCTCAGACAAGGTCTTCAACGCCCTGCCGGTGTTTCATGCCTTTGGCCTTACCGGCGGATTGCTTCTGCCATTGTTCAACGGTGTTGCGAGTTTCCTCTATCCATCACCCCTGCACTACCGGATCGTGCCCGAACTTGTGTATGGCACCGATTCCACGATCATGTTCGGCACGGATACGTTCCTGGCAGGCTATGCCCGCAGCGCCCACCCTTATGACTTTTACAGCATCCGCTATGTTTTCGCCGGAGCTGAGCGCCTCAAACCGGAAACCCGCAGTGTCTGGGCAGAAAAGTTTGGCGTCCGCATTCTGGAAGGCTATGGGGCTACAGAGACCGCGCCCGCGATTGCCATAAACACCCCCATGCAGACGCGCCCGGGCACAGTCGGCCGACTGCTTCCCGGCATCGAACACCGGCTTCTGCCTGTTGAAGGCATCGACAACGGCGCCCGCCTTCTGGTTAAAGGCCCCAACGTGATGAAAGGTTATCTCAAGGTGGAACGCCCCGGCGTACTGGAGGCGCCGGAGGATGATTGGTATGACACTGGCGATATTGTTTCCATCGACGATCAGGGCTTTGTAACCATTGAAGGACGGGCCAAGAGGTTTGCCAAAATTGCCGGCGAAATGGTCTCCCTCACCGCCAGCGAAGCCCTGGCTTCATCTGTTTGGCCCAAACACGGGCACGCGGTTGTGGCAGTGCCGGATCCGCGGCGTGGTGAGCAACTGGTCCTCCTGACGGAAGTCCCTGACGCCACTCGTGATGCAATGCTCGACCATGCAAAACAAAACGGCATAGCTGAGCTTACAGTTCCCAAGCGCATTACATCGCTCGCCTCGATCCCTGTGCTTGGCAGCGGCAAAACAGATTATGTAAAAGCCCTCGAGATCGCATTGGGCGATTAACAGGGAGCGGCACCTCAAGAAAAAAACCGGCCTGCAGTTGCCTGCGGGCCGGTCATTTCAACACATCGGCAGTCTTGTCGCTGCCTTCGCTTTCTGTGTCAGGACGTTTCCTCGTATGCGCTTCCACGCCGCTTAAATGGCGTAGTAGTTATACTCGGTGTAGTAGCAGAAATCGACGGCCCAATCTTCGGCAACTTCGCCGTTGGCGAACTCGGCGCGAATGTCGTACTCGCACATTTCCGAGAAATCATAGACATCGACGGTAATCTGCTCACCGGGGTTCAGAGTTTCGTGCAGAAGGCTTTCACCCCAATATTCTTCATTGATGTTGGTGACATAGAGATCAACAATCGGAACACCGTAATCGTTGGTGAAAAGCACATCCAGGATCGTTTCCTGTTCCTGAGCCGACTGGCCAAACGGGTTGGGTGTTGGGGAAAGTTTGCTCTCTGCAAGGGCGGCGCCGGATACGGCGGTCAGGGCAACTGCGCCGATCAGTGTGGCGCGGATCATCTTTGAAATGCTGAACATTGTAGCTTCCTCTCTCTTGGTTGAGGCGGCCTCTGTCCGCCTTCGATACCCAATAGATAAGAGCGTGTTCCATGCTTTAGTGTGACTAGTGTCACAAATACACTTATAATTCGAACAAACCGTCCTCACACCGCATAAGCCATTGAAAAACAGCCACCTTTCCTCACACAAATTCACTCACATTGCCGCTAACTGTGAGGTTTCAGCTGGTTGCCGATGTCGAAAATGGCGAAAAACCGGGCCCTGACCTGGATAACAACACCCTGATCTGCTGTTAAGTCACTTCATGAGCAATTGGAACGGTTCAGGCTCGACCATACTCTTGCAGTCGTTGCTCAAAATCGCGAGCTGCAGGCAAACCCGCTTCAAGCGCGAAGATGAAGGCGTGGGTCAGGAAAAAACACGCCCTGTCCGTCTCACCTTCTTCTTCTGCGAGATTTGCAGCTTCTGCATAGAGCGTCGACAACAGCACGCCGTCTTCAACGGCATGCGCTTCAAGCAGGCGTTGCTCCAATGCCTCAGCCTTTGAACTGTGTTGCGATCCAGCGGTGGAACTCATGTGTCGGCCCGTCCATTGCAGGAGAGAAAGTACCGCCATCAAATTTTACACCGTGCCGGCCCCGTTGCATGCCTTCGACAGATTCAACATCCTCTTCGAAAACACCGCGCCACAATGCAGTGTTGCGGGCGCGCAGCTCTCCTTTCTCAGGGCCGGTATCTTCTTCCTGAGCATAATAGATTTCAACGCGCTCAGACGTGCTCTCGGGCCCATTCGCTTCAAGAATAATCGTGAAGGCATGGTCACCATGCACACCAAACAAAACATTTGGATAGAAAGCCAGATACTCCGCCGCCAGGTCCCATTTTTTGGAAAGCCCCTCGAAACGTCCAAAACTTGAGCCATCTTCATCAAGCATCGGATTATATACATGGGTACCCTGGCCCGAGTAAGACAGCGGCTGCACAATATCGTAATGATCCTCAAGCCGGGAATAGCTTGCCAGACCGGGATGAACCCAGGGCACGTGATAGCTTTCGCAGTAGTTTTCGACCGCCAGTTTCCAGTTGCAGTTAACCTCGAGCACGAAGGAAGAATCTGCACCAGCATGAAACAGAGGCTTCTCAAACTCCTTCCAGCGTTCGCGGGCTGACGCTGAATATTCCTCAAACGGCATGGCGTCGCCGGAAACATTTACGAAAATCACGTCACGCCAGACATGCGCACGAATCTCGTAAAGCCCAAGTTGTGAGCGATCCATATCAGGATGTGTATTGTTTCCCGGCCCACCCACGTGTGGTGTTGCTTTCAGCGAGCCGTCCAGATCGTAACACCAGGAATGATAAGGACAGCGAATCGCACCCTTAATCTTGCCCGGCTGGTCGATCAGGATCATGCCCCGATGGCGGCAGGTGTTCTGGTAAACCCGCACTGTACCAGCCTTATCCCGCACAGCGAACAGCGGCAATCCGAGGTAGGTGAAAGGCTTTACATCTCCGGGTTCAGGAATGTCCTTGGCAAAGCCGAGACCCGCCCAGTTGGCAAAAAACACCGCCCGCTTCTCCGCCTCGTGGAGGTCCGTGTCCGTGTAATACGCATTGGAAAGTCCGCGCGCTTTGACGATTGGTTGCAGCACAAGGTCGAGTTCGCTTTGCATCATGTCTTCAATTCCCCATGGAAGACCCACATCTCCGGTCGCTTTGTATTTCATCTTGATAGCCATCGCCGATCAAGCCGAATTCGTCGACGCTTGAGTTGATCTGAACTCAACTGAACTGTGCAGGACCTGCTTCCTCTACCAGCCAGTTCATCAACGTCTGTGACGGCGCCGACAATCCGCGCGCCGCGTTCCATGTCACGTAAAAACTGCCAGGGGCTTTGATTTCGATTTCTGTCAATCGCTGTAACTTGCCGCTTCGCAATAACGGGGTCACCTGCTGTTCCCATCCCAGCGCCACACCTTGCCCGTCCTGGGCCGCCTGCAGAATGACAGCATAATTGTTGAAACGCCGGCCACGCAGGGGTCCGTGGTGGATGCCGGCGAGGGCCAGCCATTGCTCCCAGGTTGTCCAGCCTGCATCAACGCCTTCAAGAAGCAGAAGCGGCAAGTCTGGCAGCGCCTCGGCTTCAAGTCCGCCATGGCTGTTGGCAAACTCGGCACTGCAGACGGGGAAGATGCGATCATCGGACAGAAATACACTGTCATCTTCGCTCCAAGCACCGGTCCCATACCGTACCCGCAGATCCACATCCGGCCGTCTCAGGTCATTCTCATTGTCTGAGATGATGTGATTGAGCATAATATCCGGGTATTCTCGCCAGAATTTGCCAAGCCGTGGCATCAGCCAGAGAGTGGCGAAAGCGGTGGTCGTCGCAATCGTCACATGGGTCTCCATGTTACGGCTTCTGATCCGGTCCATGACCTGGGCTGTCTGGCCGAAACTTCGGGACAGCACCGCATAAAGGTCTTCGGCTTCCGGGGTCAGTTCAACGCCGCGATGAACCCGCGTAAAAAGCGGCGAGCCAAGTTCCAGTTCCAATTGCTTGATCTGGCGGCTGACAGCACCCGGCGTCACATTCAACTCAGCCGCGGCGAACTTGAAGCTCACATGGCGGGCGGCGGCTTCAAACACCGCAAGCATGGTGAGTGGGGGCAGGTTGTAAAACCGACGTGCCATTCTTTTTGCGCTGTTCTTTCACGGCACCTGTTGTTCTCAACATGACGGTGACACGATGGAACCGGCCGTGCAATCAATTCAGCCGCGCTTGGTTGACATCAGCGCAACCCCCAATGCAGTTTGCAGCTTCTGGACAATGCGGGATTCAGGCGATGAATGAATTGATATCCATGTCGGCAACCGAGGCCGTCGCGCAGTTGCGCAAGGGTGAGCTTTCTCCTCGCGAGTTGCTTGATGCAGCCGTTGAACGCATTGAAGAGGTCAATCCTGAGGTAAACGCCATGCCCGAGTTGTGCATGGAGCGCGCCTACGCCCAGGCGAAAAATTTGGGTTCACGCCCCTCCGGGGTTCATCCCGAGAACTGGCTTGCCGGCCTGCCGATCGCTGTAAAGGATTACAATGATGTCGGTGGCGTCCGCACCACATTCGGCTCTCCAATTTACAAAGACGCCATTGCAGAACGCTCTGATGCAACCGTTCTTCAACTCGAAAGCAACGGCGCCATACCGCTGGGCAAATCAAATGTGCCGGAGTTTGCCGGTGCCAACACCTTTAACCCGGTCTACGGGGCAACGCTCAATCCCTGGAACCTGAAAATGAGCGCCGGCGGATCATCCGGCGGTTCTGCGGCCGCACTTGCAAGCGGCATGGTATGGCTGGCAACGGGCAATGATCTGGGCGGCAGTCTGCGCACACCGTCAAGCTTCAATGGAACCGTTGGTTTGCGTCCAGGCCCAGGCCGGGTGCCGCGCGGACCGCACCGCTCTGCTTTCGACAGCCTCTGGGTCGAAGGCCCCATGGGCCGTTGTGTCGCCGATGTTGCCCTGATGCTTGATGCAAATGCCGGTTTCTCCCGGGAAGACCCCTTGTCTTTCCCCTCAGATCCCGGCGAATTCGTGCGCGCGCTTGCAGGCTCGGATGCGATCACCCGCGTTGCCTACAGCCCCGACCTTGGCATTGTTCCCATCGAACCCGAAGTCGCCGACCTGTGCCGCAAAGGCGCTGAGCAGTTCACAAGTCTTGGTGCCGAGATTACCGATGACATTCCCGATTTCAGCGGCGCTGTGGAAGCCTTCCAGACCCTGCGCGGCGTGCTCTTCGGCAACTTGATGGGCCCGGTTCTGGAAAAGCATCGGAACCAGATCGCGCCGGAAATTGTCTGGAACATCGAGAAGGGTTTCAACGTCACGCCTGAGCAGGTTCTCGATGCGGAACGTCTGCGCGCACAATTGTACCACCGGGTGGTCGCGTTCTT
>JAJFHB010000506.1 GCA_021775795.1 Hyphomicrobiales bacterium
GGGCGATGTAAAATGGCCCGTAGCCGACCCACGTTGAATGACCAAGGGTCAGCGTTTCCGCTTCCGCCGCGCCTGTGAGAACGGCCATAGAAGCCGTGATCATGGCAAATTTGCGTAACATCCTGAGCATGTGCTCTCTCCTTTTCTGGGTTCCGTGCAACCTGAGCTCTTAGGATTTACGGAACTGGTTTGTCTCGATCCATTTCGGGTGGATGCGAAACCCCTGTGACGGCAACTCATGGCATGACGCTGCCGCCGTTGACGCCGATCCCCTGGCCGGTAATGAATCCTGCCGAGGGGCCGGCAAGAAAAACTGCCATGGCCGCAACCTCGTCTGGGCGGCCGAAGCGATGCAAAGGTATGTCGAGTTCACGTTCGCGCCATTCAGAGCTCATATTTCCGGCACCGAGCATTTCGGTGTCCACCGGGCCCGGGCAGAGCGCGTTCACGAGAATGCTTGGGGCGAACTCCATGGCCCAGGAGCGAGCAAGGCCGAGCACGCCGTGCTTGGAGGCGACATAGGAGGAAAATGTTTCCCGACCCAGATGGGCAAGGTCGGATGCAATCAGGACAACCCGCCCGCCATCGTTACGGCTCATCAGACGAATGGCTTCACGCCCAACGAGGAAAGTGCCACGCAGGTTGACTGCAAGAACGCGGTCAAACTCTTTTACAGTGGTTTGCAGCAGAGGTTTTTCGTCAATAACACCTGCACAATTGACGAGAATGTCGAGCCGGCCGAAGCGCTCGTCGATTGTCCGGAACATAGTCGTGACTGATTGTTCCTGAGAAACATCGACGCTCATCGCTACCGCCTGCCCACCGGCTTCGATGATAGCTTCAACCGTCTGCGTTACATCGGTGATATCTGCAACAACGACGTGGGCCCCAGCTTCAGCCAGTGCCAGGGCGGTGGCCTGCCCGATGCCGCGCGCAGCGCCTGTGACGAGTGCGGCCCGCCGTGCCAACCGGGACGTTCGTTCACCACTCCGATCATCGGGTTTAAGCGCCATTTGCGGGTACGGTCTCCAAGCAGCGCGGGATGCGCGTTCAAGGATCCATTGTGGCTGGTCCGTTAAATTGATATATAGGCAAGTAACGAACTTTACTTGGATATTTATCAAAGTATCGAATGGCCAGCGCTCCCCTCCTTAACCTCGCTGATGTGGACTTGAGATTGTTGCGCGTCTTCCACGCGGTTGCACGTAACAAAGGCCCGGCGGCAGCACAGGACGATCTTGGCGTCACACAAGCCACAATCAGCGCCCAGCTCGCGCAACTCGAAGAGCGGCTCGGCATGCGATTGTGCAAGCGCGGGCGCGGCGGCTTTGCGCTGTCAGAGGAAGGAACGCTCGTCTTCGAGGCGTCCCGCAACCTGTTCAGATCAATTGAAAATTTCCGCACCACAATCGGCTCGGCCCGCGGCGAGCTAACGGGTGACATTTACTTCGGCGCTGTCGATGCGCTTTGGTCAAGCGCGGATATCCGGCTCAGCAATGTCTATGCGGCCTTCTCCGAGCTTGCCCCAAAGGTTGTTCTTCACACGGAAATCGCCTCACCGCAGGACCTCGTACAGGGTCTCATGGAAGATCGCTTCCATTTGATTCTTGCGCCGGCACAGCGCATTCCGCAGCCCTTGCGCGCCGTGATGGCATTTGAAGAGCGCCAGTCACTCTATTGTGGACGCGAGCATCCTTTGTTTGAGGCGGCAGATGAGACGATCGCGCTATCAGAACTTCCCGAGCACGCTTATGTGGCGCGATCTTACTTGCTGAACTGGGTGGGCCCCGAAGGTGTGCGGCTCGAGCCTCACGCGGTAACGTCGCACATGGAAAGCAGTGCCCTGTTTATCCTCTCCGGCAAGTACATCGGTCACCTGCCCGCTCATTTTGCCCGTCATTGGGTTGAGCGCGGCGAAATGCGTTGTCTTCTGGAGCGTGATTGTTCCTATCTCGATGCGTTCTATCTCGCCTACCGCCGGCGCGAACAAAACCGCGCTGTCAGACTTCTGTTCGATTGCTTCCGTGCAGACCTGTCCAAGTCCGGAGCGCGCCTGAAGAACTGAAACCTGATTGAAGATCGGGCGCCGCGAGTGAACCATCAGGTTTGCCTGCCAAATGGCGTTTGCCTCGGCTAGAGTTCACAAGGGACTGAACAATAACTGGGCCACAGCTTTGTCGTGGAGCAGATGCCGACAGGAGTTTCTAGATGAGCAAAAACCAAAGGGTTGATGTGTGGTACTCGCTGCAAAGCGACTATTGTTACTTCCTGTTGGATCGGCTTATGAAACTCTCGTCCGCTGGCGTTGACGTTGTTATCAGGCCGGTTCTGGGAATCGTGTTGCGCATGCCGGAAGCCACACAAGACCGGGGCGAAGTGGCACAAAACTACTTTTTGACCGACACAAAGCGCACGGCCGAGTATTTCGGCCTGCCTTATTCATACCCGGACCCATCACCCATTCAGTTTGAACCCGGCTCCGTGTGGATTGCGGCGAAGGACCAGCCTCACATCGAATATCTGTACAGGCTCTTTGTCGGCGCCCAGAGAGCAGGAAAGGGACTTGCCTTTGTGGATGTCGTCGGCCGCGGGCTGTGGAATGGCGCCAATCCGGGTTGGGACACAAGCATATTTCTCCTTGATGCCATGTCCGAATTGGACCTGGTGCACGACACCGTCCTGGAGACTACGCCCTGGCCGGAAGCGCAAGAGGAGCTTGTAAAGAACCATGAAGCAATGCTTGAGGCCGGGCATTGGGGCGTGCCCTTGATGGCCTATAACGGCGAGCCGTTTTATGGCCAGGATCGATTTGATCAACTGCTCTGGCGATTGGGAATCGAGTTGTCTTAGTGCGTCAGGCGAACGCGCTTCACGTTCACGAGGATATTGCGCTCGTAAATCGCGCCGAAAGCTTAACCGGTCCGATACTCTCTACCAGGACTAGTTGGCGTCCAGAACTAGCTAGCGTCCAGCATTTCAAATGCCCGTTTGACTATGTCCGGGCGCTGCAGAGTACTTGGCGGCTCAAGCAGGTGGGTCGTTCGTACACTCAATGTGTGTACCTCCGGATCACTCTCTGCGAGAAGGCGGATCGCCTGCCCCATGCGCCATCGTTCTTCAAGACTGGCGGGCCTGTCGCCTTTGGTGCTCTCATAGGCCATGTCGCGTGTTTCCATCACCGACCAGCCTGTAGCATTGAGATCCTCGCATCCCTGGAAGTAATGCGTGGCAAGGTCTGTTTGTGATCCGCTATCAATACACTGTTGCAAAGCCGCCCGGAGAGAAAGCGCCTGTCCGGCTGCCAAACTTATCCCCTGCCCATACATGGGATTGAAACTCGTGAAGACTTCGCCGAGCGGCAACACGCCTCTTGGGAAGCCGTCCATCCGGTCAAACCGGCGCCATACACCCTTGGGAATATTGTAAGATCGGAGTTTGGTAACCGGTTCAGCTTTCACAAGCCGCTCGTGGATGCACGGGTGAGCAAGGCCGCGGGTCCAGTCTACAAATCCCTCGTGATCCCGTGGGGCAGTGTCGCCCGCCCGCCCGTACATGGTCGCCAACCAGTATCCACCGTCGACAGGGGTAAGATAAGCAGCCCGGAGGGCCGGCGGGATGGCAAGCATCAGGCACGCCCATTTGCTGTCGCGCAACTCGGGCGGTGGCCTGAACAGACCTGATGTATAACTCATCGCGATTTCCAGGCTCTGCGTCGGGACCGCGCCATATCCCTTTTCCTCCAGCCATCCCGTCAACCGGCTTCCACGCCCGGAACAGTCGACGACAAGGTCCGCCGACATCGTCTCAACTTCGGTACTGTCTCCCTTGACTTTGATGCCGGAAACCCGGCCATCCGACCCTGTCTCGAACATCATCACGCGGGTGTTGTCGACCATGCGGACGTTAGCCTCAGCCAACACGCGTTGACGGGTTACATGCTCAAGCAGTGGGCGGGTCACAGATGGTGTCAGGAGACCTACATCCCGGATCGGAGTGGGACCTGAGGCATCGTGAAACCAGATGTCATAGTTGCGGCGGATCTTCACCGCGCCTTCGGCATACAACTGTTCCATCAGGCCAGGCAGAAGCGTTCCCATGGCCTCGACAGCATAGCCGAGAAAAGTGTGAACATGCGCGCCCTGGGGTACGCCCTTGCGAAGAGTTGGCTGTGTTGGGAGTTCGTCCCGTTCGATTATGACAACGTTCGTAAAGAAACCTGACAAAACGGCGGCGGCCATGAGCCCGCCCATTCCTGCACCAATCACAACCGCTGTCTGGCCGATTGATTTGGAAGCAGCGTTTTCAATGCCCATTACGTTCGATCCAAGGTTTTGTTGTTGACGCATATTTCGGTGCCGTCAGGTCAATGGCACTTCGTTTCCCGTGACGTGCAAATGGCGGCAGACGTCAGCCTTGAGTATCGCATGAATGGTAGGCGAGCTTAGCTAGAATCATGAATGGGCACCACATCGTTCCCACGGCTAAATGTCGCCATATCAGATCAATCAGCAATAGCCGGGGTCGTTCTCAAAATAGAGCTCAAGGCTCTCAACGGTGTATTGCTCGTCAGGCAGATGTGCCGTGCACTCCTGATAGTTCGGATCGGCGACCACACAGCCCGGACCGCAGAGTTGAATTGCATTACTGTCGTCCACAAGGATGGCCCAGATGCGCCCGCTCGGCGTGGAGATATAGCCGTCGATTCCTTCTTCGAAATCTCCCAGCATATCGTCTGTCGACGGCACTTCGTTATAGGCGTCTGCATTATACTGTCCATGGGTGTGATAGGAGGCGATCACCTCCAGACCCGGTGTTGAATAGGCCTCGTCACTAATGTCGCAGCCGTACTCCTCGCCGACCTGCGCTGGCGTGGCGACAATGTTCTCATCGTCGTCGATACCAAACAATCCGCAGTACTCAACACGATCCCGAAACGACAACTGTTGAAGATTGTTGAGAAAGTTCACTGCAAAAATGTCGACCTTGTCGATCAGGTCTTCGCGGGTTTGAGCCACGGCGGAATGCACCAGAGCAAGAGCAATGACGCCAGGAAGAATCAATTTAAGTTTCGACATGTGTTCTCGCCTGTTGTCGTCCCTGATTGGTGGCCAGCATAGCAAAACCCGGAATATTCACCCACCCGTGCCTG
Source organism: Hyphomicrobiales bacterium (assembly GCA_021775795.1). Taxonomy (GTDB): domain Bacteria; phylum Pseudomonadota; class Alphaproteobacteria; order Rhizobiales; family JAJFHB01; genus JAJFHB01. The sequence continues at coordinate 5,150 of JAJFHB010000506.1, forward strand.
GACAGGCGTTGTCGGGGCTTGTCTCAGATGATCTTGAGGACGGCTTCGGGCGGACGTCCAAGGGCTGCCTTGTCACCGGCAACGACAATGGGTCGCTCAATAAGGATGGGGTCCGCGACCATGGCTGCGATGAGATCATCATCGCTCAGGCTTGCATCGGCGAGACCGTGATCTTTGTAGACCGCTTCTCCTTTTCGCATGATGTCGCGCGGCCCAACTCCCAGTTTGGTAAGAATATCGCGAAGCTGGGATGCGTTTGGTGCCGACTTCAGATACTCGACAATTTCGGGGGCGATGTTCCGCTCTTGCAGAAGCGCCAGCGTCTGGCGTGACTTGGAGCAACGGGGGTTGTGGTAGATCGTTACATTCATGAATAGGCCTCCTCTTGATCTCAGGCTGAATAGTCTGCAACGCGCGAACCAACCGCATCGGCAAGTGACCCATGGCCATCGCGTACGAGGGCTGCGGCGAGATCGCGCTTGATTTCCTGTGCCAGACCCGGGCCTGTATAAACGAGGCCGGTATAGAGCTGCACCAGTGATGCACCGGCACATATCTTGGCATAAGCGTCTGCGCCTGACGAAACTCCTCCCACACCTATGAGCGGGAGCTTGGCTCCCGTTGCGTCTGAGAATTTCGCCAGAATGCGTGTGGAGAGCTCAAACAGTGGTGCACCAGACAAGCCGCCCTGTTCTTCTGCAACGCGACCCTGGACGCCTGGCCGGGTGATGGTTGTGTTCGAGACGATGGCCCCATCAACATCCCCGGCAAGGCAGACCTCCGCAATGTCCTGCACAGCGGCATCATCAAGGTCGGGGGCAATCTTGAGGAGTATCGGCTTGTCTTCTCCCGTAGCGGCACAGAGTTTCCGCTTCTCGCTCAAGCGGCCAAGCAGATCTTCCAGCGGTTCCCGTTCCTGCAGACCGCGCAGGCCCGGCGTGTTGGGTGAAGAAACATTAACGGTAAAATACGAGGCCACGTCCCAGAACGCTTCAAGCCCACGCACATAATCGGATGCCTTGTCGTCGCTGTCCTTGTTGGCGCCGATGTTCACACCAATGATGCCACGGCGGCGGCGGCGTTTCAGCCTCTCCAGCACCGCTGCATGACCTTCATTGTTGAAGCCGAGGCGATTAATCACGGCACGCTCCTGGGGCAAACGGAACATGCGGGGGCGTGGATTGCCTTCTTGCGGCCTGGGCGTCACGGTGCCGACTTCCGCAAAGCCAAAACCCAGATCAAGAATGGCATCGGGAACTTCGGCGTTCTTGTCAAAGCCTGCTGCGATGCCGAGCGGGTTTGAAAAATGCAAACCCCACAGATCAACCGCCAGATTGTCATCATCCCGGCCGGAGGGTCGGGGGTGAACACCCGCCTTCAGGGCTGTAACAGCAACTTCATGCGCCCGCTCCGGCTCCAGCAGATGCAGGAATGATGTTGCCATCTTGAACATAGATGTCAGTCTTTCAACGCGGGAAACTTGTGCCCGTCAGCACCAAGCAGAAGGTCTGACACACTATCGACCTGGCTGATCTGAAGCGCACCATAGAGATGCGGGAAAAGATCACCGCCACGGGACGGCTCCCACTTAAGTGCAGGTCCTAGCGTTGCCGCACTAATCTCCAGGAGAACCAGATCATCTTGTCCGGCGAAATGCTTCGCTGCCGTTTCCACGGCCTGATGAGCGGCGGAAAAGTGAATGAAACCGTCCTCAGCATCCTTCACCGAACCTTCATAGGCGCCAACTTCCACCGCCTGCTTCCATTCGCTGCTGCTGCATATTTTGTAGATTGTCGATGCTGTCGTCATGGGATGGTCTGACTTACCTTCGAGAAAACATTCGAACCTGTGCGCCAGCTACTTCCTGTACGCTCCGGATCCGGACCCTAAGCGTAATCATGGGTGGCCTCAACAGAGATTTTTCTGGAATTAATTCCATAAAATCGGTATAAATTCCTATCATTGCACCTGCTTCTGACAAGAATCACACCATGTTTACACATGACGACATCTGGCATGCCATTGATCAGCTCGCCCTTCGTTACGATCTTTCGGCCTCCGCTCTGGCGCGCAAGGCAGGGCTGGATGCGACAACATTCAATAAATCAAAGCGTAATGCCACGGATGGCCGTCAACGCTGGCCCAATACGGAAAGCATTGCCAAGGTATTGGAAGCAACAGGAGCGTCCTTTGATGAATTTCTGTCACTGTTTCCCCATGGCGACGGTGGTTCCAGACCCTATCGGGGACTGATCCCCGTTATCGGCCTGGCCCAGGCAGGAGCCGGCGGCATCTTTGACGATGCAGGCTTTCCTGTCGGCGCCGGTTGGGATGAGGTGGAGTTCCCCCATGTCGGCGATGAGAATGCATATGCCCTTGAAATCACCGGCGACAGCATGGTGCCGGTCTACCGGGATGGGGACACTGTTATCGTTTCCCCGAACTCCGGCGTCCGCAAAGGCGACCGCGTCATCGTCAAGACCCTCGACGGTGAGGTGATGGCGAAAGTGCTGTTGCGCCAGACCGCGCATCACCTGGAACTTGCGTCCTTCAATCCAGAACATGATACCCGGTCCCTCAATCTGGAAGAGATCGAGTGGATTGCGCGGATCCTCTGGGCAAGTCAGTAGACGCGTCCGATGAAAGGTCCCGTCGCCATCATCTTCTGGGCCTGCGCCATCGAGATCAGCTCGATGATGGTTCTCTCATCCTACCCTGCCCTGATCCCGATCCTGCAGGCGGAATGGCAACTCTCCAACATTGAAGCCGGCACCATCAACGGCCTTTTCTTCGGCGGCCAGCTTGTCACAGTGGCTGTGGTTACGGCCCTGAGTGACCGCTTCAATGCAAAGGCGATGTATCTTGGGTTTCTGGCCACGGGCAGCGGCGCGGCACTCGCCTTTGCGCTTTTTGCAGACGGCTTTGCTGCTGCTGCTTTCCTGAGGTTCTGTGAGGGTGTCGCTCTGGGTGGCACCTACATGCCGGGCTTGCGCATTCTCACCGACAATGTACCGGACAGCCACCGCAGCCGCGCCACGTCTTTCTACACGGCAAGTTACTTTCTTGCCGCCGGTCTCTCGTTCTTCCTGGCTCTCATGGTTGAGCCTGCGGCCGGGTGGCGCTGGGCCGTTGCTGCCTGCGCCATGGGTCCGCTTCTGGCATTCGGGTTGGCGATCTTTCTGGTGCCGCGGCCACCACGTATCGAAAGCGCCGGGCTGAAGGCGCTCGACCTGCGACCGGCGCTGCGCAACCGGCGTGCTGTCGGCTTCTCGTTTGTCTATGGCCTGCACAATGCAGAGCTCGCGGTATTCTCTTCCTGGCTGGTGCCGTTTCTGGCCTTTGGGCAAACCCTGGCGCCTGGAACCGGGGGGTTTGATGCCGACCTCGCCACAATCGCTGCTCTGGTCTCCATCATTGCCCTTCCCGCAAGCATTGCCGGTAACGAGATGGCTCACAAGTTCGGGCGGCAGATCTGGATCATCGTGATATCGGTCGCGTCCGCGGTCACAGCCATTCTCTTCGGGCTTAGCCCCGCAATTGCCTACGGCGCCATGCTGGCTGTGGCCTTTTTGTATTCTGCCATGATCGCCTTTGATTCATCCGCCATCACAGGCGGCATGCTCGCTACCGCCGACCCGGCGCGCAAAGGCGGCACCATGGCGCTCTACTCTGTCATCGGCTTCACTGGCGCCGGCCTTGGCCCGCCTCTGTTTGGCCTGGCTCTCGATTTAGGCGGCGGCCAACAAACTGCCACAGCCTGGGTCTGGGCCTTTGCCTGTGTGGCTGTGGCCATACTGCTCCAGCCTCTGATTGTCTGGCGTGTTATCGGCGGGCCCCTGATCAAAGACTGATCGTGCTGCAGTTCGGGGGGCTTCATAAGTTAAACAGCCCGCTCTCGTCGCACTGCAAGTGCTTACTTAGTGTCATTGTGACACTAGTCACTGCGAATGATCTGTGCACTTCCCATTTTCTGACCATAGCAAGGCAGAACACACTGCCTCATCACAAGAAGAAAAGAGAGGAATGCACAATGAAAAACTTCACCAGGACCCTTCGCACGTTGATCGCCAGCTCAATCATCCTGACAGCAGCAGCAACAGCGGCCACAACAACCGCGATGGCGGACCATGATGGAAGTTTTGGTCATGGCGGCGAGATTGCAGTTCAAATCGACCACAACCATCAGCCGCTCGATCCCCAGAACAGCGACGATGACAACTTCGTGACCATCGACAACAGCCATCAGCCTGAAGGGCTTTCCCTTGGTGAGGAAATTGCAGTACAGATCGACCACAACCACCAGCCTGAAAACCTCTCCTACGGTGGAGAGCTTGAGGTTCAGATCGACCACAGCCACTAGTGCAATCGGCGGGAGTACAAAGGCTTGTCTCCCAAGCCAGCAACGTCAAACACATGGCCCGGCATGACCTCTCATGTCGGGTTTTATGTTGCGCTACCAGGCCGCTTCCAGGATTTCCATGACCTGATCCGGTCTTTCGATCTTGCGCGGATTGGTTTTGACGAAGAGATTGGCAAGCGCCATTTCGCTGATCTTTGGCAGATCAGCCCGATCTACACCGGCTTCACGCAGGCTTGTTGGTTGCCCGAGCCCCTCAATGAGACTGGCGATTGCATCTGCAGCAGAACCGCCGGGAACGCCGCAGGCGGCAGCAATGAGCGCCTGTTGAGCGGCCGTCACTTCCAGATTCCAGCGCATGACGTGGGGCAACAGAATGCACGATGTATGCCCGTGAGGCACACCACACAGACCGCCCAAAACATGGCCGATGCCATGAGAGGCCCCATAGCTCACCCGCATGATGGATGATGACGCCATCCACGCCGCTTCCTGACAAACCGCGCGGGCCTCAATGTCTGCAGGGTCTGCCATGCTGCGCGGCAACGCCTCGCAGAACAACCGCAGGGCATGCAGCGAAAGCCCGTCGCAAAAGGTGTTTGCATTGATGCCGCAGATTGTTTCGACCGCATGATCAACGGCGCGAATACCGGTCGACAGCCAGAGCCATTCCGGCGTGGCAAGCGTTGCCTGCGGATCAAGAATTACTGTCCGGGCGCAAATGTCGTTGCCGAGATAGGGTTCCTTGGCGCCCGAACGGGTGTCTGTTGAGGCGCCCAGACTTGAGAACTCAGCGCCCGAAAGTGTGGTCGGCACGGCGATCTGGCGCACCGGACTTGGGCCAACATCGGGCAGCCTGGGTTTGCCGTCATCGCCAACGGCAAGCCTTATCCGGTCCATATCTTCACTGCGCCGTATATCGCCGGCAAGGCAGAGCTGCAGAATTTTGACGGTATCGACAACCGTGCCGCCACCCATGGTGACGATGAGATCCGCCTCGGCCTGACGTACAGCGTCGGCTGCGGCGATGACCGTGTCACGCGGTGTGTGGGCGACACAGCCGGTGAAGAGGCCAACGCACTTTTCGCCAAGGGCGGACTGCACCGAGGCTACGGTCGGCGCATTTGCGACAAGGCTTTTTGAAGCAATGATGATGACACGCTGCGCGGCCAGACGGTCTGCTTCAGAGGCAACGGCGTGTGAGGCCGTCTCCCCGAAGATCACGCGCTCCTGTGGCAGATAAGTGTAAAGACCCTGGCGCAGCATGAAGCTCTCCTATCGAATTCAATCCTTGCCTGAGTATAGGTCGGACGTGAGTACCCACAATCGCGAATTTCACGATAAGATGTCTCACGGTTGAAGTGCCCGCACGCCAAGTGCTTTGGCCGCACTTTGAGCCTAACCGGTCAGACAGCAAACAGCTTGGGAGCCATCATTATGAGCAGCAAAAAAACGATTTCGGTGGATGCCAGGTCCGTAGACGTTACGAGTGAATTTTCCTATCCCGCTCCATTCGATGAAATCTGCCAGGGCCGCATCAGAAGGACGCTGGGCGATCTGTTCGAACTCACAGATTTTGGCGTCAATGCCGTAACGCTGAAACCGGGAGCCTGGTCTGCGCAGCGGCACTGGCACAGCCATGAGGACGAGTTTATCTATGTGCTGGAAGGCGCGCTGACGCTCGTCACCGATGAGGGAAAACATGAACTTGCCGCGGGCACGTGCGCGGGCTTCAGGGCCGGCGATGAGAACGGACACCACCTTCGCAACGAGGGTTTTGAAGATGCTGTCTATCTCGAAATCGGCACTCGAAACAGCGACGACAGCTGCCACTATCCTGACATCGACCTGCACCTTGAGCCGAACTCGCAAGGCGGCAGGTTCCTGCACAAGAATGGCACTTCTTATTAGGCTGCAAGGTCGCCCTTGAGAGCCTTTTCGATCAGGGCAATTGTTTCATCAATGCCGTAAAGCGCAACGAAGGATCCAAACCGGGGCCCCTGAGACTGCCCGAGAAGCACCTCATAGATGGCTGTGAACCAATCACGCAGGTTTTCAAATTCATGCGCCTTGCCAACTTCAAAAATTACATTCTGCAGGATTTCTGATCCTGAACCGCGGTCAATGTCCTTCAGACTTGCTGCAAGTGCTTCAAGCGCTGTGCGTTCAAGCTCAGTGGGAACCCGATAGGACTTTGCCGGCTTCACAAAGTCGTCGTAATACTGGATCGCGTAACCGACCATCTGATCGAGAGCCGGGTGCGATTGTGATGTTGCATCAGGCGCATAATTACGAATGAACCCCCAAAGAACTTCAGGGTCATGGGCGTTCGATGCCGAGACAAGGTTGAGCAGCAGGGCAAAACTGATTGGCGAGGCGGTTTCCGGCGGCGTTCCACTGTGAATATGCCAAACCGGATTGCCGAGACGTTCCTT
>JAJFHB010000507.1 GCA_021775795.1 Hyphomicrobiales bacterium
GGAACCGCCGCTTGGCAGTTCAACCGTCGTGCTCGCACGGCGTACGCTCAAACCTGGAATGGTGAGGCTGGTGCCTGTGCTGGCGCCGGTTACCGAGAAACCATCCGTTGTGGTCTCACTCACTTCCGTCGAGACTTTGAGAATGATCCGTCCCTCGGACAAAACAATCGGCGTAAATCCGAGGCCCACACCGAACGGTTTGAATTCGATCTTGATGCCATCTTCGTCTGAGCCGACTGGAACAGGGAATTCGCCACCGGCAAGGAAGTTGGCGGTTTCACCTGAAACTGCAGTCAGGGTTGGTTCCGCCAGCGTGTGCAGAAGGCCGTTACGCTCCATGGCGCGAATGATGCTTGTGACGCTATCGCCTCCGCTGGAGTAACCGGCGGCGGCATTGGTAGTTGAGAGCAGGCCGTTTCCGAGCGTAAATGGATTTACCGAGGCGAAAGACACAATGGTGCTTGCAAGCTCAAGGGAGGCGGCAACATCAACGCCAAGCTGCTTCAAAACCGTGCGCTGTATTTCCGCAATGGTGACCTTGAGCATGACCTGGTCGCGGCCAACAATATTGAGCATGTTGACGACCCGGGTCGCGGCACCATGATCGGTGGCCGTGGTGCCACTGCTCGGCTCGAGGAAGCGCGCCGCTATGTCCAGGGCAAGACGGGATTCCTGCGCATTTGAAACTGAGCCCGTCAGAATGAGACTGTCGTTCAATGGCTCAACTTTGATTTCAGTGCCCGGTAACAAACGGTCAAATGTGGCCTCAAGAGAGGCAACGTCGCGCTCGACGCTGACTTCGAGGCTCATGATCTGCTGGCCGGCGTCATTGAAGAAGAAGACATTTGTCTGTCCGACCTGGAGGCCGATCAGGTAGATGGTCCGGGCGGAGCGTACGACCGCTTCAAGCACGGTTGGTCCGGAAACCAGCACGTCCCGCGCGGGTTCTGGAAGACGAACTATCAGTGACTTGTTCAAACCGATACGGACATCACGGGATGTCTCATTGGCTTCAATTGTAATGAGCTGATCATCAAGATCGGCAGCAAAAGCCTGCGAACTTGCAAGAAGCACCGTCGCGGCTGAGCTCAAGAAGAGCACCAGTGCAAAGATCAGGGCGCCCATATGGTACCCGGAGCCGCGATTTGATGGCTTCGTAGAATTTGAGTCGACGCGATACATGACCGAGCCCTTACCGGTTCGAGGAAACTGAAGTGGTGACGCCGTAGCGCAAGAAGGTTACCGAGCCGCGGCCGCCAAAGAGGCCAGTATCGGGAATTTGGGGGCCATTTTCTTCAAGGCTCAGGCCGGCGCTGTCGCGAATGCTTCTGAGAGAAAGTGAAATGTCACCCATGGCTTCCGCCAACGCCAGAACCTCGGATTGCTCGGGATCGAGTTCGACCGTGGCGGTCTTGCCCACAGCGACCTGTTCGCCGTTGCCGTTGTCCTGAAACGTCTGATCAATCGCGAGCACACGGACATTGATAAGTACGGTCTCGCTGATATGTGCCTCACGGGAACTGTTACCCGAACGGGCACGGCGGGTGAGAATGACATCGACCCTGTCGTTCGGCAGAATGAAGCCGCCGGCACCGGTTTCAGGCGAGATGCGAACCGAGATTGCACGCATGCCTTCCGGCAAAATTGCCGCCATGAAGCCACCCTGGTCGGGCCGGATTACTTTGCGGTCGATGATGGGTTCGCCTTCAACGAAAGGCACCCGCACCGTAGCGCCGGTAAAGCTGTTGACGGCGTTCGGGGTGCCTTCGCGGGTGACGAGATGATGGGTCACCGCGTCCGTCGGCCAGTCCTGCCAACGCAGGTCGCCCGTTGTCATGAGGGAGCCGAGGTCAATGTCCTTGGTAGCGACCAGAACCTGAGAGGTTTCGATCTGCTTTGTTTCCACAACCTGCTCATTTTCTGAGCCGGTAAGTTTCTGGACCATTATGGCGGCGCCGACAGCTGCTGCCAGTGCCAAACCCAATACTGCGATACGCGCTTTATTCATCGCTACTCAACCAACCAACCACATACTTTGACACCACCTGAACATCGGGGTGCCTTCTGATGGCTATTTGAACCTGCAATGGTCAAATTAGGGTTAATGTTGATGGCGCTGCCTGCTGGCGCGGGGAAATTCTGACTTCTGATTGCGACTTTGCGGAAGCACTAGGCTCAACTCATCACCAGATTGAACCAGGGAGTTGAGGGATAAACCAGAAGGCCCGCTATGGAGAGGGCGATGCCGTAAGGTATGCCGTGTGCTGCACTATGCAGACGGTTCGCCCATTCCATGCGATCGAGACCGAAAGGCAGTGGCAGGGTGCGCATCAAGATGAACATCAATGTGAGGGCGCCCCCCACAAGCGAAATCCAAAGTGCGTACTCTATAAGATGTGCCCACCCGACCCAGGCAGCGGTCGCGGCGAAAAGCTTGGCGTCGCCGCCGCCGATCCAGCCAAAGGCAAACATGCCAAATCCCAAAACCAGCATGGCAAGACCGGCCGCCGTGTGCATAAGGATTGACCACGGCTCCATACCAAGCGCGAAGGCCATAAGAACAAATGTGCACGCAAATATGATGCAGATGCGATTTGAAATTTTCATCGAAAAGAGATCGCTTGCCGCGGCGATTGCCATGGCAGCGGGAAAGACGGAGAGGATGATCAACTCAAGCACAACGCACCAAACTGTTGGGACCAGACGAAGCGGAACAATCTCACAGGTGTGTAAATCTGCCGTAAATTACCCAAAACTTTTGCCGCTGCGTGGTTAGGGCTGGCACCTTCACAGGTGTTCAAAAATGTAGAGGGGCAAAAATGTGAATGGGGCCACCGATAAAATCGGCAGCCCCATTTCGCCTCCCTGTCAGTATACTCGCTTGAGTGGAGTGCTGCTGACAGTTCTGTATAAGCGCGTTCGCTTAGAGAGAAGAAGCGACGTTGTCGAACATGTCTGAGAGGTTCGAACCGACTGTGCCAACTGCGGTAATAATCGCAATGGCAATACCGGCGGCGATAAGGCCGTACTCGATAGCGGTTGCACCAGATTCGTCTTTCGCAAACTGCGCAATAAGCTTATTCATTTTTGGTCTCCTTAGGATACACAGGTTTGACAGCACCAGTTCTCGCCGCCTTTTGTTTTTGTCTGCGGCAGCCCTGAACTGTATTCCAACCTAGCGGCGACATGTTACGATGAAGTTAAAATGATCGTACACACTCATATCTTCTTTGATTGACTTCATTTGACGTAGTTAAAATTCCATTTATATAGACTACATACTGTAACTCTTTCAGATTTACTTATATACCCAAGCTTACCTGACAACCGATGAGTACGGATTGGTTAATCCATCATTGACGCCAACCGATATCCTGTGCCGAGGCACGAATTCCCGGATCCGGTAACAGGGCAAAGTTGGAGCAACTGCCGCT
>JAJFHB010000508.1 GCA_021775795.1 Hyphomicrobiales bacterium
CTCTTGTTTTCCCGGATCTGCATGACACCGTCGATTGCCAATGTGAGGTTGAGAGATTGAACCTTGAACTTGGCTTCAAGTTTATCGGCGATCGGAAGACAGATCAGGTTGGCGATCAATGCGCCATAAAGGGTTGTCAGCAGGGCAACGGCCATGGACGGTCCAATTGTCGATGGATCATCCATGGTGCTCAACATCTGCACCAGGCCGACCAGCGTGCCGACCATGCCAAATGCCGGTGCGGAATCGCCCATGGACTTGAAAAAGCGTTTGCCTTCTTCAAGCCGCTCAAGGGTGAGGTCACGCTCGCGTTCAAGGGAATCGAGGATGAACTCGCCATCGTAGCCATCGGCAACATATTGAATGCCTTTGCCGAGGAACTCGTCCTCAATCGGCACGCCTTCAAGGCCGAGTGGGCCACTCTTGCGGATGATGTCCGCGAGGCGGGCAACTTCATCAATGAGTTCGCGGGGATTGGATTTCTTGGTCGTGAACGCCGATTTGCCGCCAATCAAAAAGGACGGGAGAACATGAGACAGTTGGAACCGCAGAATCGTTGCTGCAATTGAGCCGCCAATGACGATGAGGATCGAAGGGACGTTTACGAACGTTCCGAAATCACCGCCCATAAAGATAGCTGCTGCGACAATTATGGCGCCGACCACAATGCCGATTATCGTTGCGAGATCCATACTAGACTATCCGATGCCATTCTGGCTGTACGCCGCCGTTCCCCACCAAAGGAACGTACCAACAGGTTTCGGTTTGGAATCTAGCAACGGAAAGGTAAATAATCGCTAATCACCACGGGATTGTGTTTGTGGTGGTTCTCTCAGCCCTTAGAAAACAGCATTTTGAATTTGAGGGGGAGGTGCCCGATCGGTAATTGTATTGGTGTCTGGATGAATTCAACAACCGGCAATACAGCGTCAAAGACCCGAAAACGCCAATGGCATCTCGAATGTCCAATCAGGCGTATTTTGCAAACCACTCTTCAATTTTATCTTTTTCGGCAACATCCAGGCCGATAAAGAGTTTTGTTCTGCGGTACAAGAAATCTTCGCCATTGCGGGCGTCCTCATTGCGCACCGCATTATGCAGTTCGGCCTCCGGAACGCCGGGAACGATTTCGCGACTGCTCGCTGCATTTGCTGCGTGGGTTGCAAGAAGTGTTTCGATCTCACTGCCATAAGTGAATGCCCAACGGTTGCGAAGCTGGACGTCGTGAATATCTGTTGCAGTATCGACCCAGTCCAGCAAACGGGATCTGGACCAGGTGCCGCCATGGAGAGGGGCCGACGCTGTCCAGGAACCGCCCGCCTGCGCGCCGCACTTGGCAAGTTCCTTAATCACATCCTCAGCCAACGATCTGTGAGTGGTCAGCTTGCCGCCATAGATGGTCACGAGCGCACCGGATCCGTTTTGCTGGACCAGAAGCTCAGCTTCGCGCGTCACCTTGCTTGCTTCCTCTTTACCATCGTCTGCAAGCGCGCGTACGCCAGACCAGGTCCATGCAACATCGTCTTTTGTTGCCGGGCCGCCGGGATGTTCAAAATGTTTATTGTAGCAATCGAGCAGGTAAGCAGCTTCTGCATCTGAGCAGACGGCCTCGCGGGCATCGCCCTCATGTGGCGCATCCGTCGTTCCGACATACAGATATCTTCCCTGCAACCAGGGAACGGTGAAGACCACACGCCCATCTGGCTGTTGCAGTGTGAAGGCTGAGTGAAAAGCGGGGTCTGGCATCGGCAGTACAATATGGCTGCCACGCACAAGCCGTAGATTTCTGGTGGGCAGGTCAAATGCAGCGCGACCCGATAGTGACGTTACCCAGGGGCCGGTTGCATTTATGACAAACCGCGCCAATACACTGCGGCGCACGCCAAACTCGGAGATTTGTACCTGATAACCGTTTTCGGCGGTTTGGATGCCCGTAACCTCACGGCGATTGCCGATATCGGCGCCCCGGGCGCGTGCATCGAGAAGGGTGGCAAGGACCAGGCGGGCATCGTCCACCCGGCAGTCCGGGTAGTGCAGGACCGCTTTCAAGCCGTCCTTTCGCAATCTGGGCAGCCGTTGCATTTCCTCTTCCAGGAGGCGGCCGCTCCGCGGCAGGGTTTCTCGGCGACCAAGCAAATCATAAAGCTTGAGACCCGCGTGGATGAGCCAGGCCGGCCTTGATTGTGATGTGAAAAGAGGAACCAGAAAGCGTACAGGCTCGACGAGATGAGGCGCTATGCGCAGGAGCGTCTCGCGCTCGTTGAGGCTTTCGCGGACCAGTGAAAAGGCAAATTGCTCAAGATAGCGCAAGCCGCCATGTATCATTTTTGAGGAGGCAGACGATGTGGCTCCAGCATAATCGTCACGTTCGGCCAGCATCACGGAGAGGCCGCGGCCCACAGCGTCCCTTGCAACAGCGGCGCCGTTTATGCCTCCGCCAATCACAAGAACGTCGACACTTATTTGGTCTGTTGAGTTCATGAAGCCTTGATTCGGATCGTCTGTGACGAGCTTGCATATATGTGCATCTGTGCCGGGCCGCACCACCACTACATAACTTATTAACTCTGAAAACCTAATGTTTTGGCGGGCTCCTGTTGCACTTCATCAGTTCGCTGAGGTGCAATGTGTATGTGGGGTCTGTGTAAGTTTGCGTTTGGGACGTGTTGGTACATGCGTTGTGTAAAGTGGCTCTGGGTGGGCGGTGTCTTGCTTGCTGCGTGCGTTTCATCTGGGATGGCACACGCACAGCAGGTAACACCGGCGCCGGTAAATGACGAGAATTATCAGGCCCTCGGATTGAGAGCGGGGGCTTTTCTGATTTTTCCATCTGTCGAAAGCGGGTTTGAAGCTACCGACAATGTCCGCCGTGACAGTGACGATGAAGCAGCCGATATCGCCTATTACATCGAACCTTCCATGCGGGTTGAAAGCGATTGGGCACGACATCAACTGAGGTTAGAAGCTTCAAGCCGCCACCTGTATTATTTCCGCAATTCTTCAGAAAATGAAACTCAGCTCAACCTCCGAGCGTCGTCCCGCACTGATGTTCTGGAAGACACCAGTGTTGAAATTGATGGCGGTTTCTCACTTGAACAGGAGGGGCGCGGCGAAGTGGATGTGCCCGGTGCTGCAGCAGAACCACCGGATGAATACCGGCTTGATGGCTCCGTTGCCGTGACGCAGCGGTTTAATCGAGTGCAAGCCCGCCTTGAGGGAAACGCCGAGTACAACTTTTTTGAAAATGTTCCACTTGTGGGTGGCGGCATCCAGAACAATGCAGACCGCAACTTTGTCGAGGCGGGCGGTGAACTTCGGGTGGGCTATGACGTGTCGCCCAAACTCCATCCGGTTGTAGGGGCGGGGTTTTCCATCCGCCGTGATGATCAGGTCGTTGACGTCATTGGCATCCGCCGAAAGTCGGCGGGGGGTTCCGCGTCGGGTGGCGGTGAG
>JAJFHB010000509.1 GCA_021775795.1 Hyphomicrobiales bacterium
TGCTGACAGATAATGTCAGGAAGACATGTAACCGCTGAACCAGCTTTCAGTTTCCTTTATGGCATTCCGAATCCACAGCCTGAAGGCATGTACGGCTTCCGTATCCGGAATGTTGCTGGGAGATACCAGATAGTAGGCGCCGAAGTGATGAACGTTTGGCAACGGTGCAACCAGCCATCCTTCCTTCAGGGCTTCGGATGTAAGGATCTGGTCACCCAGGGCAAAGCCTTGACCGGAACCCGCAGCTTCAAGGGCAAGGTGACTTTGGAACATCGGGCCCCGCGCCCCACGCGGCAGGGTCACATTTTCCGCATCAAGCCAGTTTTCCCAGTACCGGCGGGAATCTTCATGCAACAGAATATGAATCGAAAGATCCTCCGCCTTGGTCACGGGTTTGTCTTCCAGAAGATCCGGGCTACACACTGGAAACACCAGCGCTTCAGCGAGCAATTCGACATCTACATCCCGCCACGCAGGGGCTCCGCTCGTGCTGAAACGGATGGCGAGATTCACGTCATGAGCCCGGAAATCCACAAGATCATCATCTGGGTCAATCTCGAGTTCAATATCCGGATAGGCGCGGGAGAATTCTCCTAAACGGGGCACCAACCAGAGGCTGGCGATGGCCTCCTCAGCACTGATGGAAAGCCGTGATCCGCTGGTTGCCTCGAGTATGTCCTGCGTCGCCCTGGCCATTCTGTCGAATGCTGGTGTCAGTTCCCTTTGATATTTGCGTCCGGTTTCTGTGAGCACCACGCCGCGCCCTGTTCGCACAAACAGTTGTGCCTTCAACCACTCCTCTAGGTCCCTTATGTGCCGGCTGATGGCAGCATGAGTGACAAAGAGTTCTTCCGCCGCAACGGTGAAGCTCTCATGCCGGGCGGCGGCCTCAAAGGCGCGCAGGGCTTTCAGTGACGGTAACTTACGTGTCATCTCACGTGTAACTTCAGGTTACAGGTCTCGTGCCAAAATGCCGTTTGTCGCTTCAAAAGGCAAGTGCCATATTAATCATCAATTCAAGCAGTTAGGAGAACACAACAATGAAATATATCGCAGAAGCATACCTACAGCTTATCGAATCGGTTCTGTTTAAGCCGCAGTCGATTGAGCCGGCCCATCGCCAGCGCTCCTATCGGTCCAAGCGCTGATGGTCGCAACCACCAAGCCACTAGCAAGCAGGCCGCCGCAGTATTGATGTACCCAATGGGTTTATCAAATCTGCGGCGGCCTTTTGTTTGTTTGGCCCATTTTCTTCAGGCTCTGGCGGCAATTCTTGCTAACATGCGCTCAACAATTGGCTAGCTTAAGCGCAGGAGCGGAAGCATGGATGCAAACAGTTCGGGCACAAATGCCACAGTAGGCAGCCTCGTACTTGGTTTTTCGAATCTCCGTGAGACGAGAAACGAGCGCCCGATGGTCGTTTCAGGCGGTGACGGTGTGTTCATCGTTGACGAGAACGGCAAACGCTACATTGAAGCCAACTCATCATTCTACTGTGCGGCTCTTGGCTACAGTAACGAACGCCTGGTCGCTGCCGCCGAAAAGCAGATGCGGGAAATGCCGTTCTATGTGTCGGGGCTTCACCGCACAGTTCCGGTCGCGATGGAACTGGCTGAGCGCCTGGCAGAACTGGCCCCGGTTAAAGACGCCCACGTTGCATTCGGCAGTTCGGGTTCGGAAGCCAATGATTTTCTCATCAAGTTTATCCGCTACAGAAACGTCTTCCTTGGTGAACCGCAAAAGCGGAAAATTATTTCACGCCTTGGTGGCTATCACGGCGGCACAAACATGACAGCGTCCCTTGGAGGTTCAAAAAGCCTTCACGACTCTTTTGCTTTGAACATGGACGACCACATCTTCATTTCACAGCCGAACTATCCGCAGAATGCTGAAGAAGGTGAAAGCCAGGACGAATTTGTCAACCGTCTGGTGCTCGAGCTGGAAGAGGCCATAATCTCTGCCGATCCCGGCACTGTTGCCGCATTCATCGCAGAACCCATTTGTTTTGCTGCCGGTTTCTATCTGCCGCCGTCAACATATTTCACACGCGTGCAGGAAGTGCTGAAACGCCACGGCGTATTGTTCATCGATGACGAGGTCATTACCGGCTTTTGCCGAACCGGTAACATGTTCGGGGCAGAGACATTTGAGCTCGAACCCGATTGCGTTACGACCGCAAAAGGAATGAGCGCTGCATTTTTTCCGATCTCGTCGCTGATCATGTCCGGCGACATTTACAATGATCTGGAAAGGCACTGCGATGAGCATGGGTTCTTTGCCCATGGCAGCACTTATTCAGCTCATCCTGTAGGTGCTGCAGTGGCACTGGAAGTCCTCAACATCATTGAGGATACCAATATGCTCGAGCATGTACGCGCCCGAAGCCAGACGTTTGCGCAACGTATGAACTCCTTCAGGCAGCATCCATTGGTTGAAGATGTCCGGACCTGTGGTCTGTCGGGGGCCATTCAGCTCAGGTCGGAACAGAGGGGCGGTGGGGCAACAGCAGCTTTGACCGGCCCTAGTAAATTACTTGCAGCGGCCAGCGTCGACCGTGGTGTGCTCATCAGGATGAACGGCCCCAACGCCATTTTCTGCCCACCGCTGATCATCAGTGACGATGAAATCGAAGAAATGTTTCAGCGCTTTGAGGCGGCCTTAGGCGATGTGGAAGCAGAGAAAGCGGCCTGAGCAACCAGTGCTGGCTGTGTTTTGAAGGCTCCTAAAAGCGATTGTAATCGCTGTGTTCGGCTCTAAACTCCCGAACTTGTGTTTACCCCAAGTCGGTACATTCCATTGAATCTGGACCCTCTCTTAAAACCTCGTTCGATTGCGATTGTGGGCGCCACCGAGCGGCCTTCCATCCCAAGGGCTCTCGCAAGTTCACTTAAGAATTTCGGATATGAGGGCGGCATCTACCCGATCAATCCGAAGTACGACGAGCTGTATGGGCATCAGTGTTTCCCGAACTTGAGTGACCTGCCGGCTCCACCCGATGTCGCCATTTTTTGCATAAGCCGTGAACGGACACAGGAACACTTCCGGATGTTGCCTGGCAGTGGCGTTGGCGCTGCCGTGATCTATGGCGGCGGGTATGCCGAAAGCGGTGAAGATGGTCAGATGTTGCAGGATGAACTGTCAGCGCTCTGCCACGAAGCGGGTATCGCACTCATGGGCCCGAACTGCATGGGTGGAATTTCACCCTGGAACCGATCCGCAACTTACATGACTGAAATGACGGATGTGTCCCGTTTGTGTGGAAACGTCGGGCTGATCTCCCAAAGCGGTTCTGTCACTATTGGCCTGATTTCCGATCTGAGGCGTTTCGGTTTCTCCTACATCATATCGTCAGGCAATGAAGCCGCAGTGCTCTCGGCTGAGTATATGGACTATCTCATCGATGACCCGAAAACGGGCGTCATCGCGCTTTTTCTCGAATCTGTCCGGGAACCAGAACGCTTTGTTGCAGCACTTGATCGCGCTGCCGATGCAGGAAAGCCTGTCGTTGCCCTCAAAGTCGGCAGAAGTGACCGGGCACAACGCTCCATCATGAGCCATACCGGTAGCCTTGCAGGTGGCAGTGAGGTGTTTTCCGAAGTGCTGCGTGCACACCGTGCCATTGAAGTGCGCGACATTGAAGAAATGACAGAAGTGCTTGCGGTTTGTCAGGGCAGTTCCTGGCCGGCTGGCCCCAGGTTTGCGGTCGTTACTGCTTCAGGGGGGCACGCAGAACTCATTTTGGATACAGCAGGTGTCCTCGGCGTACAGTTGCCGCCGCTGTCGGACAAGGTGCGTTTGGATGTCGAGACTGTGACTGGCAATCTGACGGGTGATGGGAATCCGGTGGATGCTTGGGGGCGAGGGGAATTCTCGGTAAATCTCGCTCATACTTTGAGCGTCTTGCGGAATAGCGGTGACTATGACGCCCTTGGTTTGTGCATGGACATAAGCGAGTGGGACCCGTTCGAGCACACGGTTGTACAAAATGCCATTGTCCAGCTGTTGGATAGCGGAGGGCAAGGCGATGTGCCACATTTCATGATGAGTACGCGGCCAGGTGGCATGACAGCAAACCTGTGCAGACAGATAGGGGATGCCGGGCAATGTGTAGTCACCGGGATACGGCCCGGCCTGTTTGCGCTCGACAAGATGGCCTGGTGGGCGACGGCGAATGCCATGGCGCGGGCGCCGCAGAAAACGGGTGATGCGGACACAAACGGCGCCTGGGGAAACTTGCCTGAAAGATCATCGATCAATGAAGCGGACGCCAAAGTACTGTTCAATGAGGCAGGACTACCTTGTGTAAAAGAACTGATGGTGGTGTCGATCGATGATGCAACACACAAGGCGCAAACCATTGGTTACCCTTTGGTGCTGAAGGCTTACGGCGATGCTATCCCTCACAAAACGGAACTGGGTCTGGTTGAGCTTGGGATTTCAAACGAGGTTGAACTGCAAGCGGCTTGGGATCGCCTCGAAACAAGGCGCAACAAACTCGAACAACCCCGTGACGTTCAGGGATATTTGCTACAGTCCATGATTTCAGGCGGGGTTGAAGTGTTCGCCGGCGTCACCCGTGATCCTCAATTCGGCCTGACAATGGCGTTTGGTCTTGGTGGAGCTGCAATCGAACTCCTGGGGGATTTCGCTTTACGGCTTCTACCCCTTGCCGAAGGTGATGCCGAGACGATGATCAGTGAAATCCGCGGACATGTTCTGCTCGGCCCTGTGAGAGGACGTCCCGCGGCCGATGTGGCAGCACTCGCTCATTGTCTTTATCAGTTGTCTGACTTTGTGATGGCAAATGAAGCACGAATTTCGGAGATTGATCTCAATCCCATAAAAGTCCTCGTTAAAGGTGAGGGGTGTTGCATCGTTGATGCCCTTATCGTGCCATAGAATGGAGCCGAGCCCATGAGTGATGATCTGGTTCTCTACGAACGTGATGATCAGGTGAGTATTCTGACACTCAACCGCCCTGAAAAGCTGAATGCCATCTCACCTGAGCTTCGACAGCAACTGGTGGATGGTTTCGTTCGCGCCGAGGAAGATGATGAAACCTGCGTCGTCGTACTGCGGTCAAATGGCCGTTCCTTTTGCGTCGGATATGATATCGGCGGGAGTGCCGAGCCACGTGAGACCAGGTACGATGCCCTGTGGTGGCACGAATATCTTGGCGATTGTCTGAAGTTCGAAATGATGCCCTGGTATCTGCGCAAACCGGTTGTTGCATCTGTACACGGACATGCGGTTGGCGGCGGTTGCGAGCTTGCAATGTTCTGCGATCTGACAATTGCTGCAGACACCTGTCTGTTTGGCGAACCGGAAGCTCGTTTCTGTGAATCCGGACCAGCCATGGTCATGCCCTGGATCATTGGTTTCAAGCGCGCCCGCGAGCTTCTTTATTTCGGAGATATGATTGACGCTCAAACAGCGCTCGATTACGGCATGGTGAACCGGGTGGTGCCGGCCGAGGAACTGGTTGAGGCGACCCTGAAATACGCCAAGCGTTTGAGCCTCATCGGCCGGGAAACGCTGGCCGCAACGAAGCTTGCCGTAAACAGAGGTGCCGATGCATCGGGTTTTCGCACGGCCATACAAAGCGGCCTGGATGTTCTGGCGCCTCTTTATGCTTCCAAGACCGAAATCAATGAGCAGTTTGAAAAACTGGTGCGCGAGGAAGGTCTTGGCGCGGCGCTCAAATGGCGTCGTGGGCAGTTTGCGGAGTAACAGGGGTTATTCCGGGAATCCAGGTCACGACAATTCCGTAGGGTTATTGCTGCGCGGGCAAAGGCGCAGATGCACTGCGCGTACCAGAATGATCCCGCTCGCGACCGCGATAACGGCGCGGATCGAGTTTATCGAGCGTCCGCAAACTCACCGAAACCTGCATGGTTTCAACGCCGCCACCACCGCGCATACCGCGAACAGGGGATGCACTTGCATAGTCGAGACCGCAGGCCAGTCGGACGTATCGTTCGTCAGCCAGGCAGTTGTTGGCTACATCGAG
>JAJFHB010000510.1 GCA_021775795.1 Hyphomicrobiales bacterium
GCCGTGGGTCCGCGTAGATGCCGATTATCAGTTCGATGGCCCGGGCGGCCGGCAGTCGCTGGCTGATCTGTTTGATGGTCGCAGCCAGCTCATCGTCCAGCACTTTATGTATGGGGCGGATTGGAAAGAGGGTTGTCCCAGCTGTTCCTTCTGGGCTGATGGGTATGACGGTTTCACTGTGCACCTGGCGCATCGCGACGTCACCATGGTGACCGTCTCAAATGCCAGCCAACAACAGATTGAAGCCTACAAGGCGCGTCTGGGATGGCGCTTCAAATGGGTGAGTACGGTTGGGCCGGAGTTTAACCGGGATTTTCAGGTGTCATTTTCGCCTGAGGAGCTGGAAACAGGGTCGGTCTGTTACAACTACGAAATGCGAACATTTCCCTCAACCGAGGCGCCTGGGATCAGTGTCTTCTTCAAGGACGACGAGGGCCAAGTGTTTCACACCTATTCAACCTATGCCCGCGGCCTTGATATGATGAATGCGGCTTATCACTATCTGGATCTTGCACCGAAAGGCCGTGATGAACAGGCGCTGCCGTACGGCATGGCATGGCTTCGCCGCAATGATCAATACGAGAACTGATCAGGCATTTCAGTCCCAGGTGGGAGAGAAATCATAATCACACAGCCTTTGCTGGCGCTCTGACAGGGCACTGAGAGAGGCCATATCGGCTGGCTCGAGTTCAAAATCGAAGATTTGCAGGTTTTCGACAATACGCTCGGGGTTCTGCGATCTTGGTATTGCTGCGACCCCGTCTTGTTGAACGTGCCAGCGCAATACGATCTGTGCCGGTGTGCGTCCGTGTTTTTTGCACAATGTTTTGACTTGTTCTGACGCGAACAGCGGGCCGCCACGATAGAGCGGGCAATAAGACACCAGCGCCATTCCGTGCTTGCGGCATGCATCCAACACCAAATCTTGGTTGAGGAAAGGATGATACTCGACCTGATTGCAGGCAAGCGGGTGCTCGGAGAGGGATGTTGCTTCTTCGATGTGTCCAAGAGTGAAGTTGGAAACCCCGATGTGGCGGGCAAGACCCTTGTTCCGGGTGTCGTTCAGGGCCTTGATGCTGTCACCGAGAGGTATGGTCTTCGAGGGCCAGTGAATGAGGGCCAGGTCGACGTAATCGGTACCCAGCCGGCCAAGGCTTGCTTCGAGTGAGGCCTGCAGGTCACCGTCGGCGATGTCGGGATACCAGATCTTTGTCGTCAGGAAGATATCTTTGCGTGAAACGCCTGCGGCACGAATACCGCGACCGACGGCTTCTTCATTGTCATACATGGCGGCCGTGTCGATGTGGCGATAGCCGTTATCGAGAGCATGCGCCACGAGACGCTCGGCGTCATCGCCAACGAGAGTCCAGGTGCCAAAACCAAGGGCCGGAATATCGGCGCCGTTCGCAGTTACTGTATGCATGGGATGAGCCTGTTTCAGGGGGCTTTTGATCTATTCAAATATGGGATTGCTTCAGACACTGTACAAGATACTTGGAAGCGCTGGCGCTTCTCGCTATAGAGCATCGGTGCGGCAACCGGCCTGTTCCCTAACATGGATCAGGTTGGGCTGCGAATTTTGTTGAAACTCGAAACCAGCAGCGGCTGGATCATGGGTGGTGATGTGACTGGAACCATAGGCACGAATGTAGGCGGGGCACTTGTTTCATTGCTGAAGGAGTATGGCGTTGATACCATTTTCGGCATTCCGGGGGTTCATAACAATGAACTTTACCGGGGACTCTTGAACTCCGGCATGCGCCACATTCTTCCAAGGCACGAACAAGGTGCGGGATTTATGGCCGATGGCTATGCCCGCGCCACGGGACGTCCGGGCGTTTGCTTTACCATCACTGGACCCGGGCTGACGAACATCATGACGCCGATGGGCCAGGCCTATTCAGATTCCATACCCATGATGGTTTTTTCAAGCGCGCTTGATGTTGCAGATCAGGGGCAGGGGCATGGCCGCCTGCACGAGATAACCAATCAATGTGCAGCAGCGGCAACAGTGTCCGGCTTTGCACAAACCGCAACAGCTGCCCATGATGTGCCCGAACTTGTTGCCCGCGCCTGGGCTTCGTTTTCGAGCGGCCGGCCCCGGCCGGCCTATGTGGAATTGCCGATAGATGTATTGGCCACTCCGGTGGAACCAAACTGGAAAGCGGTTACCCAGAACCAGGTACCCCATCCATCACCTGATGCGATTTCTGCGGCCGCGGCCTGCCTGAAGCAGGCAAAGCGCCCGGTGATCATTGTTGGCGGCGGAGCGGTGAGCGCCACTGGCGCGTTGACGTCACTTGCCGAGCGCCTGAATGCAGTTGTCATCCCCACGGTTTCTGGCAAAGGTGTCGTTCCCGCAAGCCATCCGCTCTGTGCTGAGCCAACGCTCAGCCGCGGCAGCACCAAGAAATTTGTCTGTGCCGCTGACGCGGTACTGGCGATTGGAACTGAACTTGCGGAAACGGATTTCTGGATTGACGAGCGCCTGCGCCTTGCAGGCACGCTTGTTCGTGTCGACATTGATGCCGACAGGCTTTCTGACCGCCACGGCGGCGATATCAAGGTACTTTCAGACGCAGGTATTGCTGCCGACGCATTGCTTGAAGCGCTGGGCGCCGGGAACGGCGCAGGCGAGTTCACGAAGGCGGATGCCGAGGCAATAGATGCCGAGGCGGTTTCTCAATATTCACACGAAGAGAAGGGCCTGCACAAAGTTCTGGGTGCTCTTCGTGCGGCACTCCCCGCCAACACGCGACTTGCAACGGATATGACCAAGATTGCTTATGCCGGCAATGAAATGTTTCCGGTTGATGCGCCCGGACATTGGATGCATCCCAGTGGCTACGGAACGCTTGGCTATGCACTTCCCGCCGCAATCGGTGCAAAGTTTGGTGTGCCCGACGCACCGGTTGTCGCCCTGCTTGGTGATTATGGCTTTCAATACACCCTCAATGAGCTTGCTGTTGCCACGGAAGCGAAACTCGATCTGATCGTGGTGATGTGGAACAATCAGGGTCTGCAGGCGATCATGGACGATATGGACCGCAAGGAAATCGGCCACATTGCGACCAATCCGGTTAATCCGGATTTCGGAAAGCTGGCAGATGCCTATGGCTTTGCATACCGGCCGGTTGATACTCTGGAGGGAATTGGCGCAGCCGTTGCTGCCGCGCTCGCCGAGGGCGGACCCCAGTTCATCGAGCTTGACGGCACCAAACTGCTCTAACCATTTGCTGCTGTGTTAGCTGCTCTGGTCTTGCGCGACGCGAATTGCGCTGATCACGTTGTGGCCTTGTGCAAACAGGGCTGTGAGCGGATGGCTATCCGATTCAAGCTCCTTGTTTGTAGCGCCGGCGCTCACAATGCCGCCACGGGTGACGAGATAGAAGACCGTCGCTCCCAATTCTGGCAAGGGGCAACTTGGTGGAGCGGTGAATTGTTCGATCGTCTGCGACGCCTGTATGAACAGCGTCGCCGCCTGATCACGAACGCCATCGTGATGGCCAGAACCGATCATGCCTCCGCCGTTGCTGAAGTAGAGACTGGCAGATCCATCCGCAACCGTGACGAGACTGGCAACGGCACTCTCGTAACCCGTCTCCATCACCACGGCGAGAATGGGAAAGGCAGAGCTTTCCGTCAGCCCGAGTTGTTCTGCCGTGAGAGACAGCACCATGTTTCTCAACTGAGTAAAGCTGTCAGCAACTTTGTAGGTCGATTGGGTCATTGGTTTTGATCTCACTCAGCAGCTTGGCGCCAGTGTGGCGGATAAGCATCGTCATGGCCAGGTATCGCCTGCATGCGGCTTATCCAGGCAAAAATGTTCCCAAAATACTCTTCGTAGGGCGCGATCTTCAGCTCCAGGAACTGCGCATCCTCGCGGCAGCAGGCCCGTTCCAGAGCACATAGAACCGGGTAGGCGCTAATGTCAGCTGCAGATAGCATATTTCCTGCAAAATGAGTCTGTTGACGGAGTTTGTCGTCAAGCAACATTAATTTGCTTCGCAGGTCTTCGGCTGCAGGTTTTATTTCATCTGCCTGCTCTGCACCCTTGCCTCTGAAAAGCGGGCGGGATATCGCGCGTACGGACTCCGAGTAGGCGGCATCAAAGCTGAAGTGTTCCTGCCACACGGCGACTGTTTCTTCAGGTGTCGTACCAAACAGGGGGGGCTCGGGGAAATTCACATCCAGATAGTTGAGGATCGGAATTGAGTCCACGATAGTGACACCATGGCCAACCAGCACCGGAACGGTGCCCTTGGGATTTATTGCCAGAAATTCCGGGCTTTTTTGCTCCTGCTTGGAGTTGTCGAGGCGTTTGGGCGTGTAATCGACCCCTTTCACTGCCATCGCAAGCATGGCCCGCCAGCATGGTGGACTGCCGCTGATAAAGTAAAGGTCGTAGGCGCTCATGGGGTGCTCCGGCTTTGTGAAAGTGATATCTGCAATCTTTTAAGACAGCAAATGGCCCTTGCTCTTGTCAGTGGATTGACGATCGCCAAAAGGAGCAATGGCTGCCTCTGATCTTTTGCTTTTGCCGGAAGACGTGATGTTCATGCGTGGCTGGTGCATACGACGTCACCGACGAGGCGATTGACAATGCGGTCACTGACCCGATGCACTTTCGTTGAGCCCGTCGGTGAATGCAAGCAGGATTGCCCACTTCTCTGATGATTGTGGTTTGCTCGCCGGCGCACCTCCAACGCTTCAGGAAGTCTCATTGTCCGTTGTTGTCCGGACCTGCTTTTTGCCGGTTAGCATGGGACCAACGAGGTTCTCCCGCTTCCAGATCAGGTAGAAAAGGATCATGAAGACATGCAGGCCGATAACCGCCAGCAGTATCTTCGCATTCACGTTGTGAATGTAGGTGAGTTCAAGGCGCATGTCGCTGCTGACCCATTTGTTGAGCGGGCCATCACTGATGTAGTCCTTGTCGCTTGCAAAAAGGCCGGTGCTAACCTGGACTGCCAACAAGAGCAGCATGGCAAACACCGACCAGCCGCCCATGGGATTGTGCCCGGGCCAGTGACTGGGTTTGCGTGAGAAGAGGCTCAGAGCATATTTCAGCGTGGTTTTGGGGCCATACAGAAACGAGACGAAGTTGTTCGGCGGAGCGCCGAATATGCCGCGCAGCATGCGCAGGACAACAAGTGTGCCGATGGCATAGCCGCAATAAAAGTGCCAGGTTTTGACCGGGGGTCCGAATTCACCCAGCAACCAGCCGGTAATGACCAAGGCTGCGAGCAACCAATGAAACACACGGGTTGGGATGTCCCAAACAGGCTTTAGCGCCGGAGGCTCACCGGCAGTCGGATTATCAATCATCAGTGCCCCAGCGAAGAGGAAAGCGTAGACGCCGGCTGCCGGGGCAGCCGGCTTGTTGTCAGAGCCAGTCTACTCGAATTTCTCCGCACGGAAATCATCATGGCAGGCGCCACAAGACTTTCCTGCATCAAACACGGCGGCTGCAAGTTCTGGCTGACCGTTGCTCGCAACTTCTGCGACCTGAGCCATAGCGGTCGTGAAGTTGCCATAGGCGGCAAGAAAATCGTCAAGGCGTTCCCAGATGGCAGGCAGGGCGCGGGTGTCACCATCACGGTCAGGCTTGGCGGTGCCGGCGGGGAACAGTGCGGTCGGGTTATAGCTGGACAGGGCACGAAGGTTATCGGCATGAACCTGTGCTGTCGCCGCGTCATACTCCATGTCGCCTTTAGCCATGCTCAAGACCGGCCCGAAATCACGCCAGATCAGCTGCATGTGGGCGCGACGGTGCTCGATCGCCACATCCTCTGGCGCCTTTTCTTCATCAGTCAGGGCTAGTGTCGGTATCAGGACGATAGCCAACCCCAGGGCCAGTACACATAGTGGTCGAAACTTTTGCATCGCGTTCATTTGTATTCCCTCCCGTATCATATTGGAAACAAGCCGCTTTGGATCTTCAGGCGGAATGCTGTTCACCGCAGTGATGCGCTTTATGCGCCAGTAGAGAAAACACACGGCCTCTGGAAATCGTCCATGTTCAACTATTTGTGAACAAAAATTTCCTGAAGACCCGGATGAATGTAAAAGGCATCCGTAATGCCCGTGTCAGGGATGCCATCAAAGGCGCTTGCAGGGAACCGGCCAGAGGAGCAAATTTTTATGAGTGAGAAATTCGGTGTCGGCGAGACCTATACCTTCAAGCTGACCTCAGAGGCACGTCACAGCGCCGTCGCCTACGGTAACGAGGGTGTGGATGTTGTGGCAACGCCAGCCCTTGTTGGCATGCTGGAAATACCTTGCCACATGTATCTCATGGAGCGGCTGAACGCAGGCGAGGGGACCGTTGGCACGAAGGTAAATGTCGAACATCTCGCAGCAGCGCCGACTGGTGCTGACATTGAGGCTCATGCCAGAGTTGCAATCGTCGAGGGACGAAAGATCACATTCGACGTGGAAGCGCTCTGGGGAGAGATGGTGCTGATGCGTGGCCAACACCAGCGCGCCATAGTTGAGCTTGAACGCTTCTTCGCCGGACTACCTAAGCTGTGACGTGATTTTGCTGTGCGCCCGACACTGAGCGCCCGTTGAAGCGTCAGTCTTGTGCCTCTTCGGGTTCCAACTTGTCTTGTGTTCTCGTCTCGAAGTCACTTGCGGCGTGGCGCTCACGGAGCTGTTCTTCCAGAGGCCCATTGGCCCGATTGACCATACGACCGCGCTTTACGGTTTCGCGCATCGCGATCTCGCCTGCCCAACGGTTCACGTGTTCATACGATTGTGCGTCAATGAACTCCGCTGCATCGTAAACTTTGCCGGCAACCAGGCCGCCATACCAGGGCCAGATTGAAATGTCGGCAATTGTATAGTCATCACCACACATAAACCGGTTGTCCGCCAGGCGGCGATCCAGCACATCCAACTGCCGTTTCACTTCCATCGTAAAGCGGTCAATGGCGTATTCGATCCGATGCGGTGCATAGCGATAAAAATGACCGAAACCACCACCGAGATAGGGAGCGCTTCCCATTTGCCAGAACAACCAGGAAAGGCACTCTGCCCGAAGAGCGGGATCTTTGGGCATGAGCGCGCCAAATTTTTCGGCGAGGTAAAGCAGAATTGCGCCGGATTCAAAGACCCGTGTTGACGGTGATGTCGAGTGGTCCACAAGGGCTGGAATTTTGGAATTCGGATTGGCGTCGACAAAGCCGCTGCCAAACTGATCTCCCTCACCGATCCTGATCAGGTACGCGTCATACTCGGCGCCTTCGAAACCAAGAGCCAGCAACTCTTCCAGCATAATCGTAACTTTGACGCCGTTTGGAGTTGCAAGAGAATATAGCTGAAGCGGATGCTCTCCCACAGGCAGCTCTTTGTCGTGGGTTGGGCCAGCAATGGGGCGATTAATGTTTGCAAAGACCCCGCCGCTCTCAGAAACCCATTTCCAGACCTTGGGTGGCTCGTAGGATGATGGTTCGTTCATTCTAACCCTGTGCTCTGTCTTGTTGCTTGATGGGGAACGTGTACGACAACATGTGAAGTTGTGCACTTGTTGATTTCCGGCGGATCAATCCGACCTCAACACCGGAGAGCAATACTTGCTTTCTATCGGTTCCGGTATCAAGTCGCCTGACCGGAAAGTGATCTAGATATTCAGTTCACCGACTGTCTCTTCGCCGCAGCGGATGTTGGCGCGGGGTTCCCCTGTGGCGCCATACCCGCCCCACGGGCTGAAGCCCAGGAGCTTGAGAAGTTCGGGCTCAAGCTCGGCAACCACATCTTTTCGGGTTCCATAAGGGTAATTGTCCATTTGACGGAACTGGGGGCCGCAGTAATAGGTCGCAATTCCATAGCGTGGGCCCTTCGAACGGTTGAAGTCTGCCGCGTGCCAGGTGCGTCCCTCAAATACCAGAGCCGTTCCGGCT
>JAJFHB010000052.1 GCA_021775795.1 Hyphomicrobiales bacterium
TATTCGATGCAAGAGGGCTTGGTGATATGCTTAGTCAACTTGAGCACAATTACACACCACCCAGGGAGAGATTTCGATGAGTTCGGATCACATCTATTCAATGACAATCAAGATGTTTGGGTCAGTGCCGGAACCGGCATTTGAGTCCGAGAGCGAGTTGCAGTCCAACTGGGGGCGTGAATGGGGCTGCAGCACAGATGTTGGAACGCTGCGCACAGTTCTCATGCACAGGCCGGGCGAAGAGTTCAATATTATCGATCCGTCAAAGCGCATCGATGAAATCGGCTCTTTTGGTGACATTGATAAGGGTTGGTATTTTCAAAGCGATATCATTCCCGATCTTTCCGAAATGCAGTCTCAGCATGACGGGCTTGCGCAAACGTTGCGCGATGAAGGCGTCGACGTGGTGATGCTTGATGGCGCTGCAGATGGCCGTTTCAAATCCGTCTACACGCGGGATTCATCCTTTGCGGTGAAAGGCGGATCAATCGTCACAAGGCTGGCGCCGCGTATGCGCCGGGGTGAAGAGTTGAAGGTCACGCGCAAGCTGGCCGAGATTGGGATGCCAATTTTGCGTACGGTCAATGGCACCGGCATGATTGAAGGTGGGAGTTTTGCCTGGCTGAACTCCAAGACAGCGGTTGTTGGTCGGTCCATTCGCGTAAATGACGACGGCATCGCCCAAACCGCAGAAGTGTTGTCGCGTCAGGGCGTCGAATTGCTGACGGTGGATATGCCCGGCTATTCTATCCACATCGATGGACATTTTTTGATGATTGATCAGGATCTGGCACTCGTTGATGCAAGTATGTTGCCCTACACATTCCTCATGGAACTCGAAGCCCGCAATATCCGGCGCATCGAAATCAATCCGGATGATGATCCGTGGATCATCAATGGTCTCGCTGTGTCGCCGGGCCGCGTTCTCATGCCGGAAAACAGCCTGTCAGACCGCACCCGGGAGCAACTTGAATTGCATCAGGTAAAGGTCATCGAGTTGCCCTACAATGCTGTTCAGAGGAACGGCGGCGGCATTCACTGTTCCACATGCCCGCTGGTGCGGGACATGGTTGATTGAGTATTGCGGGGTAAGAGTTTTAGATTGCCGTCGCAATATGCTTCCCAGGGAACGACCCCTCGCGCTACTTGATGGGCTTGGGATGATATTGGAGTGGGGTTGATGAGCGACGGTGCCGAAGAGGGTAATGCACAGCAGAACAATACACCGGTGTCGCGGCTTGACACCCTGATTGAAAGCCACGCGAATAGCGCAGGCAATCTGCTCGTCAATCTGTTCCATTACATGGCGTTGTTTGCCATTGGAGCGGCAACGGTGTGGGCTGCCGCTCATGCATTTCTGGGCATGGTGGAAGCCGGCAGGGCGACGGTACAGGACTTGCTGCTGCTGTTCATTTACCTTGAGATCGGTGCCATGGTGGGCATCTATTTCAAAACCAACCACATGCCGGTGCGGTTCCTCATTTATGTTGCCATCACGGCCATTACGCGACTGCTGATTGATCTCGTGAATGTGGAACACCGCGCCGATATCGAGATTGTCTATCTCTCAGGCTCGATCCTCCTTCTTGCCGTTGCAGTGCTCGTGATCCGTTTTGGTTCCTACCGTTTTCCCGCACGCACCGGCGTCGATATGCCAACTGATGCGGTTGATTAAGGAGGATAATCAATGATTACCCAACCACCGCCGCCAAAGGGCAGTATTCGCATTACCCATTTGAGCCTGATTGCAATTCTGGGTCTGCTTGCCTTCATGGTTGGCACGGGCATTTTGGAAAAGCGCAAGCTTGACCGGCAGACGGTTGATGTCTGTATGTCTTCAATCAACGAATCTTCTTTGTGCGATTGCGTCGCCGAAGAAATGTTTGGCCATCTGACATTCCTCAATTTTACACCCGTAGTCAGGAATTATGTTGGGCTACCGTTTGATGGAGAGGAAACGCAGGAGCAATCTGCTGTACGTGTTGAGGAAGCCCTGGATGTCTGTGAGCGCCGAGAGAACGGTTAGACCGTATGACCAGTAGATCGGGACTTGAGAAGCCGGGCTCACCGGTGTTTCGATTTTGTGCCCTGAGTGAAGCACTGAACAGCGCGCGAGGATGGTTTTCAGGCCGCAAATGGCTACATTTTGCAGCCCTCGCTGCGCTGGATGAACGTGGCAGCGCACACGATGTTGCCAATTCAATCCTAAGCACTGCGAAAGCACTCAAACGGCAGGCCGGGTGGTTCAGTCCGCTTCGCTCGGCGCTGCGCTATGTTGCAGGTGCCGCACTCCTGCATCAAAACGACAGTGCTGTCGACGTCGTTGCAGAACTGGCGCGTGTGAGGAAACTCTTTCGTCAATGCAGATTGCGCCGCGGCGGCGTCCAGGAAGTTATCGCCATTCTTCTCTGGAATTGCACGCGAACAGATGAGCGCGTTCAGGCCATCCAAGTTGTCCGGTTCAAGGAGCTTTATGATGAGATGAAGAGCCACCACTGGTGGCTGACAAGCCCGGCGTTCTATCCCGTGCTCGCTGCTCTTGCAGATGAAAAGTGTGGCGGGGCCCATGTTGGTGCCCGTATCGAGCCGCTCTATCTGGCCTTGCATGCACAGGGTTTCAGGCGTGGCGCAATATTGCTCCACATGGCCTCAATGTTGAGCCTTAGGCCCGAAGCGCCTGACGAGATTGCGCTTCGCTGCAAGTCTTTGCGTGAGGAACTCTGGGACCGGGATATGAAGGTGAGATCAGCTCAGTATAAAGATCTGGCGTTGCTGTGCCTGCTTGATTATCCGGTGCCGGCAATCGTTGCGCAAATGGTTGAGCACGAAGCCGAACTTGAGAGGATGAAGCCGCGCCCGCCCCGGAGAGTGCGTTTGAGGCTTGCCGCGGACATTTCGACCTACGTGAGCACACACAATAATCGCGCGCTGCGCACACTGCGTCTTTCGAAGCTTTTGTGTGACATGCAAAACACCCTCGATCTGGAGGCTTTAGCGGTGACCCGGGCGCAACAGTTTAACTCCACCCGGTGACAAATGCTTCCAACTCAAAATGAGGAGATTTACGGTTGGCTCACGTGAATTTCCGGAAGAAACGCGTGCGGTCGAACATCACTTCAAGATCTTCCATGCGCTTTTTCGTCTGCTCCCAGTTGACCTCCTGAACCGCTGCGATGAGGGTTTCGGTCAGCAGGAGTGTCGAGACGCTTGAATCCCAGGCAGACGGCACGACGATGCGACTGCTGAAACAGTGCTTGGCGAACTTGTGCACCGGGGATTGCCACTGGTCGGTGAAAAGGATGATCTGACCGCCCTTTTCGTGCGCCATTTCAGCAAGTCTCAAGGTGCTGGTCTCGTAGCGCCGCACATCATAGATAACGACAACATCACCTTCCGAGACATCGAGAAGATAATGAGGCCAGGCATTCGAGATCGTCTGCACGTGAGTGACATTCTCGCGAATAACCTGGAGATGGAGAAAGAGATAATCCGCAAGTACGCGGGTGATGCGCCCGCCAACGATGAAGACGTTGCGTTGCGGGTCAGCCAGAAGGGCGGTAGTTGCATCGAACGTTTCAGGATTGATCTGCGCCAGTGATTTTTCGATGTTGCCGATCACCGCTTCCGTGAAGCGGTTGAGCACATGTTTGTTCGAAACTGATTCCACCCAGGTATCGCGCCGGGCGATAGGGTTCGAAATCTTTGCCTCGAGCTCATGGCGAAGCGCGGCTTGAAACTCCTGGAAGCCCTTGAACCCCAGCTTCTGCACCATGCGGGCGACCGTTGGTGTTGAGACGTCTGCGTTTTCCGCAATGCTGGTGATGCTGCCGAGCCCGGAAACCGGGTAGTTCTGCAGAATCAGATCTGCCAGTTGCCGCTCTGCCCGGGTCAGGTCACCGGCACGGGCCTCAAGCTGCTCAGCTATGGTTTTTGGTTCTGCCGGCACTTTCCGACACCTCCCATTTTGTTCAGTTTACCGACATCTTGATCGGAGGTGAAGAAATTGTTTCAGAATGAATATTGACAGCCTAAATTGGAACGTGTGAGTATTTTTGGATGAGGGGAAACGACTTGTCGCGTGATCAGGCGAAACGCGATTCAAAACCAGTGGCTGAACTGATTAATCCGGTCGCGTGCGGCAGGATTGTGCTGGTTTGTGAGCATGCGTCAAACCACATTCCCGATGAGTTTGAGGGCCTGGGACTAGATGCACCAGCGCAGCAAAGCCACATTACCTGGGATCCTGGTGCCGAGGCTGTCGCCCGCGAAATGAGTGCTGTCCTTTCGGCGCCACTGGTTGCGGGCCGGGTTTCGCGTCTGGTCTATGACTGCAACCGTCCGGCAGATGCCATTGACGCAATAGCGGCGCGCAGTGAACTTTACGATGTCCCCGGCAACATGAACCTGAGCGAGGCCACACGCCATCAGCGACTGCGGGACTATTATGAACCGTTCCGCAGTCTCCTTGCCGAGACCGTACGGCGGGCCGGCTCAAATGCGGTTCTTGTCACGGTGCACAGTTTTGCGCCTGTGTTTAATCACCGGCAACGTGACGTCCAAATTGGCATCCTTCATGATGAAGACAGCCGGCTTGCCGACAGCATGCTTGCCCTGGCAGGTGATCACACTGACTGCAACGTTCGGCGGAATGAACCCTACGCGCCCGTGGACGGCGTGATGCATACCCTGCAGGTGCATGGCGTGCGGAATGGGCTTGCCAATGTGATGCTTGAGATCCGCAGCGATCTCATCGCGACGCCGAAGGACCAACGGGCCGTGGCACAGATGCTTTGCGGATGGCTTGCCGGGGCTATTGCACGGTCTCATCAAGACGCGGAGTTGGCATGATGATCGCAGCTTTGCGGGCCTATGTCAGAGTTGTCGACAGTATGAACCACTGGATCGGCCGGGTCGTTATGTACGGCCTGGTGGTCATGTTCGGGATTTTGGTGTGGGGCATTGTTACAGATATTGACTGGCTGTTTGCGACGCCCGCCAACTGGACGGTTGAGATGTCTCAGTACACTCTTGCGGGCTATTATCTCCTGGGTGGAGCTTATTCCATGCAGATGGGTGCGAACATCAGGATGGATCTCTTTTATGGCTCCTGGTCCGACCGCACAAAAACCTGGGTTGATGTTTTTACGGTGCTTTTCCTTATCTTTTTTCTCGGCGTCCTGCTCTACGGCGGCATAGAATCTGCCCTGTATTCCTACCCGAATCACCGCTCTCCAACTCTTTGGCGGCCGTTGTTCTGGCCCAT
>JAJFHB010000511.1 GCA_021775795.1 Hyphomicrobiales bacterium
TTCACGGTTAGCGAAACAGCGGGCGGTCTTGACTGCGCGGTTCCGCCCTGGCGTCCCGACGTTAAGGGCGAGGCAGACCTTGTGGAAGAAGTGTGCCGTATCTTTGGCCTCGATGAGGTGCCTTCTGTACCGATGACACGATCACACGCGGTAGCGCACCCGGTATTGACCCTGTTGCAGCGACGGACGTCCTCTGCGCGGCGCACGCTTGCCGCGCGCGGTCTTAATGAGGCGGTGACCTGGTCATTCCTCTCCGGGGATGAAGCTGAAGCCTTCGGCGGTGGACAACCGGAACTGAAACTCGCCAATCCAATCTCATCAGAGCTCTCTGATATGCGCCCCTCGCTTTTGCCAAATCTGGTGGCGGCAGTGTCGCGGAACATGGCGCGCGGCTTCATGGATGTTTCGCTTTTTGAAATGGGCCAGGCTTATGCTGGTGACCGGCCTGAAGATGAAACATTGCGCGCAGCCGGTGTTCGGCGCGGGCAAACCGCCCACCGCCATTGGAGCAATGAGGCACGGGCTGTTGATGCCTTCGATGCCAAGGCGGATGCGCTCGCTGCTCTCGAGGCTGCAGGGGCGCCGATTGCCAGCCTGCAGATTGTTGCCGAGGCTCCTGCCTGGTATCATCCCGGTCGTTCCGGCTCCATTCAGCTTGGGCCGCAGAACAAACTTGCCCATTTTGGCGAGATTCACCCGCGGCTTCTTGAAACCTTCGATGTCAAAGGGCCACTTGTGTTCTTCGAAGTCATGCTGAGCAGCATCCCTGAGCCCAAACGCAAAGAGAGTGCATCGAGGCCTGCCTTTAATGCATCAGACCTTCAGCCTGTTGCACGGGACTTTGCCTTTGTTGTCGATAATAGCGTCGAAAGCGAAAAGCTCATCCGCGCCGCCCGCGGTGCTGACAAGGGGCTGATCGTGGATGTGGCGCTATTTGATCTGTTCGACGGCGACAAGGCAGCCCAAGCCCTTGGTGAGGGAAAGAAATCGCTTGCCATTTCAGTGACCCTGCAACCACGCGACCGCACCATGACCGATGAAGAAATTGACGGGGTTGCGGCAAAAGTAGTGGCCCAGGTTGAAAAAGCGACCGGTGGAATTCTGCGCGGATAAACTGCACAATACAGCGCATGGGAGAACAGTCCTTCGACTTCATCATTGTCGGTGCGGGCTCGGCGGGCTGTGTTCTCGCAAACCGCTTGAGCGCGGACCCGAGTGTCGGCGTCTGCCTGATTGAAGGGGGCGGCCGCAATCAAGGCTGGCGCGTGAAAGTTCCGGCATCGGTGCTGACACTTTTCGGCAGCAAGGCCTATGATTACTGCTTCAAGGGTGTGCCGCAAAAACATCTGAACAACCGTCGCGTCGGGGTCAACCGGGGCAAGGGGATGGGCGGCTCAAGCAGCATCAACTCCATGGTCTACATCCGCGGCAGCAAACGGGATTATGACCGCTGGGAAGACCTCGGATGTCCGGGCTGGTCCTATGATGACGTGCTGCCTGTGTTTAGAGAACTCGAAGACGATCGGCTCGGGCGAGGCGCACCTTTTCACGGAAGAGGAGGCGAACTCAGCGTTGATAAGCCAAGAGACCCTTCCCGCCTTTCCCGCATGTTTGCCAATGCCGGTGAGCATATGGATCTTGATACCAGTGACGACTTCAATGGAGCCGGCCAGGAAGGCCTGGGCATTTATGATGTCACACAGAAGAATGGAGAGCGCTGGAACACGCATCGTGCCTTCATCGAACCGGTTCAAGATCGCGCGAACCTGACCATTATGACGAATACAGAAGTGCTGTCCCTGGGCTTTGATGGTGACCGCGTCTGTCAGGTAAATGCGGAGCGATCAGGAACCCCGTTACGACTGAAGTGTCGTCGCGAAGTGGTGCTGAGCGCCGGTACCATTGCTTCTCCCCGTATTTTGCTGGCCTCAGGTGTTGGTGACGAAGCCGACCTCAGGCAGCTTGGCATAGAGGTCAACAGCCATCTGCCTGGTGTTGGCCGCAACCTGCAGGATCATGTCGACTGCATGGTGACGGTGAGAAGTGCCAGCTCTGTCACGCAAGGCATTTCCTGGAAAACCCTCCCGAAAGTCCTTGCAGCACCCTTCAGATACATGGCGCAGCGGCGCGGCTTGCTGACCACGAACTTTTCGGAAGCCGGTGGTTTCGCCCGTACGATTTACGCCAACGAAGAGCCGGATGTTCAGTTTCACTTTTTCCCCGGCTATCGCAGTCATCGCGGCCGGACGTTTGAGTTCGGGCACGGTTATTCGTTGCACACCTGCGTCTTGCGGCCGCGAAGCGCAGGCACTGTCAGTCTTGCCAATGACGGCACACGACGGAATGTGCTGATTGATCACAATTTTCTGTCTGACGATCAGGACGCAAAAATACTGATTGAGGGTTTCAAAGAGGCGCGCCGCCTCCTGGCTTCACCGGTCTTCGACAAGGTCCGTGGCAAAGAGATGCTGCCGGGAGATCATGTGCAGACGGACGAGCAGATCATGGCCTATCTGCGCGACCACGCATCGACCGTCTATCACCCTGTCGGCACCTGCAAAATGGGATTGGATGAAGCATCTGTGGTTCATCCCGAGACGTTGCGGGTGAGAGGGGTGCAAAACCTGCGCGTTGCGGATGCCTCCATCATGCCGGCGTTGATCAGCGGCAATACCAACGCAGCATCCATGATGATCGGCGCACGGGCTGCTGGAATGATCCAGGATGAAGCCTCAGGAGCGGTCTGAAAGCCAGAACCTATGACACGGAAAAAGCAAGCAGCAGTGGCTGTGATGATTTGCGCAGGTCTCTTAGGGGGCGGCTTGTTTGGGCCTTGGGGTGGATCACGTATTCATGTCGCATCACTCAGCATGCTCGCTGAATATGGCGGTGTTTGGAATGCAAGTGAGACCCTCACCGGCCGCTTGCAATCTGCCTGCGACGCCCGGCGATCATGTTCAGAACATGTCTGGGTTCGCGATCTCCTTCGGTCTGAAAGAGTGCGCGTTCGATATCTCTGCCAATCAAACGCTGCAGAGGAGACGGCGCATGAGGTCTTCTTCGAAGTAGAGCAGGAGTTGGCGAAGGTTGCTCTGCGTTGCAGTTGGATCAACCTTTAGACAGCCTCATGATGCGTTAGCGTCCGGCAGATTGTAGCCCTTGACGTAGGTTTGCCGGATGAGCTCCAGACAGCGGTCGCGGGACATCCCCTTGCCAAAGCGTGAAGGATACACGGCAGGCAGCTCTGTCTCCGGCGCGCCTTCGACCATCCATTTCGCCAGGTATTCTCCCGAGCCGCCGCCTGTGCCGATGCCGATGGCAAAACCTGCAGCCAGCCAAAGTCCCGGATGGCTGTTCACCGGCCCGAGCAGCGGCAAGCCGTCCGGCGTGTAACAGATCGGGCCATTGTTCACCGCCTTGATACCTGAACTGCCGAAAGAGGGCAGGCGCTCCATGACCCGAAGCAGATGTTCCTCAAGACGGCTTAAGTCCGATGGCAGAAGTTCTTCTGTGAAATCCGGCGGTATGCCATCGATCGCCCAGAATTCAGGGCGCGATTCATAAACGCCGCATAGATATCCTTGGCCCTCCTGGCGCGTGTTTGACGGAGCGTAAGGGTCACGAACGGTGGGAACTTCAAAGCCAAGCGCCGCCAGTTCCGGCACGGCTTCCGTTACAACCTCCTGATGCTGCAAAGGATAAAGAGGCAGGTTCAGACCCAACCCCTGAACCATCTCCCGCGCCCAGAAGCTTGTGGCAAGGACAACGTGATCGGCCTGCAGGGTGCGTTCGCCTGCAGTCAGGGTCCAGCCGCTCGCCGAGGGAGAAAGCTGCGTGACCGGACACCAGCGTTCGATCTTTGCACCCCGGGCGGCTGCCGCCTTCGCAAGCGCTGTGGTAGCACCTGTAGGGTCCACATGGCCATCTGTCGGCGTATGGGCAGCGCCCAGCAAGCCGTCTGTCACCAGCAGGGGATGAATGTCTGCAATCTCCCCTGGTGTCACGACCTTGTAAGGAACGCCGAGCTTTTCATAAACAGGCTCCAGTCGGTGATAGGAGGCAAGCTCCGCCTTGTTGGTGGCAAGCCGAAGGCTGCCTGCCGCGTGAAAACTGACCGGTTGCCCGCTTTCCGCTTCTGCATCCAGGTAGGTGCTGACAGAATTTACAAAGAGCTTTGTGATCTCCGGGTAATGGCCAAAAAAGGTGGTGTTCCCGGCGGCGTGCCAGGTGGAGCCGGATGTCAGTTCGCGCCGCTCAAGCAACGCGATGTCGTGCCAGCCAAGCCGGGAGAGCCAGTACGCAATGCTTGTCCCGACAATCCCGCCGCCGACCACGATGGCCCGATAATGTTCTGTCATGGCGCGGTCCTTTGCCATTTCGGTGCCAGATGAATGCGGAACTCGTCACGAATTGCAGCGTCAATGGCAGCGTCGATGTAAGTTGGCCTGTGGCTCCCAAGCACGCTGCGTGCGGCCACGGCGGCGCGCTGCCAGACGTCGGTGGAGCCCGCATCAGCCCAATCGTCAGGGCTGCTGCGATCAGCGTGTTTGGGGTAAGTAAATTCGGTTTCCATTAACTCCATGGTTTGCCTGGTGCCGAGAAAGTGGCCGGGCCCGGAAGTGACGGCGCTGACAACATCGACCGACAAGGTTTCATCTGTCACTTCGATGCCGCGTGCGATGCGCCGGATCGACGACAGCATTTCGTCATCGATGATCATGGCTTCGAATGAGCAGCCCAGAAGGCTTGCGAGCATGCCGGCGGACTCATAGACCATGCCGGCGCCCGAAAGAGCGGCAAGCGCCATGGTCAGACCCTTTTCAAACCCGGCCTGATTGTCCGGCAGTTTCGAATCTGTCATGCCTGCGCCCATGCCACCGGGCACGCCGTAAAAGGCGGACATCTGGCCGGACGCCGCCCCGAGTAACGCCTGTTCGCCACCGCCACCACTGAAGGCGCCGGTGCGCAGGTCGGAAACAAAAGCCCAGTTGCCGAGCACTACCGGGTAGCCTGGCTTGAGCATATTGATCACCATCAGGGAGGCCAGCCCCTCGGCGCAAACCTGTGCCAAGGTGCCCGCAAGGGCGGCTGGTGCAGTGGCTCCTGCCTGTGGTCCCGTCTGGCAATGAACAGGCATG
Source organism: Hyphomicrobiales bacterium (assembly GCA_021775795.1). Taxonomy (GTDB): domain Bacteria; phylum Pseudomonadota; class Alphaproteobacteria; order Rhizobiales; family JAJFHB01; genus JAJFHB01. Next base: position 5,139 of record JAJFHB010000511.1, read on the forward strand.
CCGATATCGACTGCTGCACAGGCGACATCAAGACTGTCCTGCGCGAAGGTCATGGGCGAAACCACGGTTGTTGCATGAACGGTGCAGAACGGCCGGCGGGCAAACTGCCCCTCGCCGCCTGCCAGATGGTCAAGCAGCGGCAACAGACGGGCCACATGGTCTCCCTGCACGAT
>JAJFHB010000512.1 GCA_021775795.1 Hyphomicrobiales bacterium
TTATCGTCCAAGGCAGTAGGATTTCTACTGCCTTAATACGGCGTCTGGGCCAGAGCGAAATTGAGAGAATTGCGTGTGACGGATCGAAACGCTAGGCGCCTTCACGGATCTGTCGGTCATATTCCACTGCATCAAAACCACCATCCGCATGAACGATCTTGAGGTCATCATTGAGCCGCCAATTCTGCCAACCGCCAATCCGAACTGCCTTACCGGTGCCTCCAGGGCCATCGTTCGTCCCCTCCAGCGTCCACAGGAAGATCGCCTTGTTGCCACCACAACGGATGTCATCCATGGTCAGCACGAGATCAGGGAAATCCGCAAAAAAAGCACCCATTGCCTCTGCAATGACCGCCCTGCCGATTGAAGGTTCGCCATCATTTATGATGCTATGCGCATCTTCCGAAAAAAACGAGGCCACTTCTCCCGCTGAGCGGGCACACCATGCCGCAGTATAGTCTTCAGCCACTTTTCGAATGTCTGCTGGATCGAGTGTCATCGAATATCATCCTGTTCTTGTTTTTGTGCTGAACTATGGGCACCGCGATAGATCATAAGCGTGTTTAGCCGGACACAAACGACAAATCTTTCCGCTGTGGCTACAGTATCAAACCAGCACACCCTGCACGGTTGGAATGACCCGGCCGCCAACGCTCACTTCCCTGATCCCGTCTGACATTCGAGCCCTCAACATCACCAGGGATGGCCTTTGCACTTCGTGCCCCTGTTCAATCCTGATTGACAGATCGGGTCCGGGGAAAACTCGGTGCTCCAGAAGATAAGCTCCGAGAAATGCCGCGCCATTCCCCGTGGCCGGGTCTTCACGAACTCCATGCGCCTCAAAGAAAAAGCGCGCGGACAAATCGTTTTCCGGCGAGCGGGTTTCAGAACAGAAAAGATAAACAAGTGGCGGAAAGCCTTCGGCGGCGAGAGGCGCATACGCATCAAGATCAAGCCTGCTCTGGCGCAGGGCCTTGAGACTGCGCAACGGGACAATCATGGCGGCGGTGCCGGAGGAAAGCTGCTGGACCGGGAAATTAGCGTCGATGTCTTCTGCTGCCACGCCAAGCGCTGCTGCAATCCGTTCAGCGGCGCACGTCGCTCCAAGCGTTACCGGAGGCGCAAGGAACCACAACACATCGCCCCCATTGTCGGAGCTCTCAAACGTGACCGTCACCTGCCCGACCGCGAGATTGAGGCGCACGGGGCCTGCACCGTCCGGGGCAATGTGATGACGGACAACCCACGCTGTGCCGAGGATCGGGTGACCAGTGAAATCTATCTCGCGCGCCGGGGTAAAAACACGCACACGGTATCCGTCGTCAGCCTCGGGCACAGACGTGACAAACGTCGTTTCCGAATAGTTCGTTTCTGCAGCGATCTGCTGCATCACCTCATCGGCCAATTCATCCTCGCCGACAACGACCGCCAACTGGTTTCCGGCGTAGGGTTGCTCAGCAAAAACATCAACGATGTAAAAGCGGTGTGTCATGTCTCTCAGTGTTTCCCCTAACGCACGCCTCTGGGTAGTCAGGCAACGCAGTGGTTGGCAACCGCCAGTTTTTTGAAAAGATGGGGCGATGCTACCGCACTGGCGGGATAATCAGCGATGCGCCGTTGAAATTCCCCGTCAGTGAAAGCGTTGCGGAAACTTTCAACATTCTGCCACACGGCATAATTGATGTAAGTCGAGCTTCCGGCAATCCCCTTGTGAAGCTGAGTTGAGATGTAACCGGGTTGAGCCTTCATGAAGTCTGCATCATGGGCCCAGGCCTTGAGCAGAGCATCCTCGTCTTCTGGATCAGCAGTGAACACGTTCATCAAGACAATCGGGCCCTCCTGCGCCTGCATCTGGTCGGCAAGGGTTACAGTAGCGTCAAGCTCTTCAAACTTAGGCATATTTCCATTTCCTTTTGGCAATCACGTTTCTTTCGCGACACTTTCAACGCTCTCGCAACGCTCACTGATCTGCGTGAGCAATTTGAGGGCACGCCCAATTCCCGTGCCTGACAAACTTCCGGCCAGTTCGTTGACCCAGCGGGCCTGTATTTCATCGAGCTTGCGAAGTGTCTCCATACAATGCGCCGTCAGCACAACAAGCTTTGCTCGCTTGTGATCGGGGTTATCTTCAAGAATGACAAACCCCAGGCCTTCCAGATCATTCACAACACGCAGCACGGCCTGCCTGGACAGTCCCATTCGCCGGCCGATCTGCGCCACCGTTAATGGATGCCCTTCACTTTCAACCGCGCCGAGGACTTGCCAACGGGCACTCGTAAGGCCGAGCGGCGCCGTCAATCGGTCACCTGCCTCGAGAAACTGTCCGTTCAATCGGAAAATCTCGAGTATCAGTTCTGTTAGTGCTTCGCCTTCAGAAGAACGCTGCATCAAGCCTCCTGTTCTCTAGATAGTAACATGACAACATATTGTCAATATGAATTTACCAGTCAATTCACAATACCCACCACTACCTCACCAATTGCGCCGTCGCGCCACTTGCTGAGCCCCCTTTCCAGCAGTAGTCTGGCGTCAGCTGCGATGGAATTGGGCGCAATCGTTTAAACCGCCCTGGTCGGCACTCAGGACCAAGAATCTGGAATATTCAGGAGGTTGCAATGGCTCGGATTGAATTGGCGGAGATTATTGATCTTGACCGTTATCCTCTGGATCGGCCCGACAGCGCTGAGTATCGTATGTTGCTGGATGCCGGCAAAGTGGCGCTTGAGAAATCCGCACTCTTCTCGCTGGATGGGTTTGTGCGGCCGGAATTTTCAGGCCTCATGGCCCGGGAACTGGAGGCTCTGGTGCCCTTTGCCACCCGCTATGACGGCGAGCGCGGATCTTATGATGAGGAAGATCATAGCCTGCCGGCAGAT
>JAJFHB010000513.1 GCA_021775795.1 Hyphomicrobiales bacterium
TACACCTGGCGCACGGGCATTGATGAATATGGCGAGCCCGTACATGGCTCAATGTATCGCTATCTCTGGTCAAACGGCCCGAAGGAATGCCTGGAGTTTGCCGATTACACCTTCGAAGAGCATTTCGGCAAGCCCATAGGCTCCTATCCCCCGCGCGCCGTCCTCACCGATTACATCAAAGGGCGGGTCGAGAAAGCGGGCGTGCGTGACTGGTGCCGGTTCCGTACCGCCGTGCGCATGGTGGACTATGACGCCAGCACGGAAAAATTCACAGTGACCGTCAATGATCTGTTGAATGACCGGCTTTATTCCGAAGTCTTCGATTGGGTGATCTGTGCTTCCGGCCATTTCTCCACACCCAATGTGCCTTACTTCGAGGGCCTGGAAGGATTTAGTGGACGCGTCCTCCACTCACACGATTATCGCGATGCGCTGGAGTTCAAAGACAAGGACATCATGATTGTCGGGCGCAGCTATTCGGCCGAAGACATCGGCTCGCAATGCTGGAAGTACGGCTGCAAATCAGTCACCGTCAGCTACCGCTCGGAACCCATGCATTTCGACTTCCCCGACAACTGGTCTCAACATCCGCTGATTGAGCGGATTTCCGGAAAAACCGTCAGCTTTATCGATGGCACATCGAAGGATGTGGATGCCATCATCATGTGTACGGGTTATCTGCATTATTTCCCCTTCATGCCCGATGCCCTCAAGCTCAAGACCACCAACCGCATGTGGGCGCCAGGTCTCTACAAGGGGGTTTTGTGGGAAGAAAATCCACGGGTGTCCTATCTGGGCATGCAGGATCAGTTCTACACCTTCAACATGTTTGATGCACAGGCGTGGTTTGCCCGCGATACGATCATGGGCCGCATTGAGATACCCTCACTCGAAGACATGCGCGCGGACAGCCAGATCTGGCTCGATCGCGAAGGGAAGCTTGAGACAGATGAGGACTTCATCTGGTTCCAGGGCGACAATGTGAAGGAACTGATCAGCCTGACGGATTATCCAAGCTTCGATGTGGAAGGCGTCAATCAGACATTTATGGAGTGGGAGCATCACAAGCATGAAAACATCATGACCTTCCGCGACCACAGCTACAAATCGCTCATGACAGGCACCTTACAGCCCCTGCACCACACAAAATGGGTGGATGAGATGGATGATTCAAGTGAAGCTTATCTCGGCTCTTAAATCTGTTTCAGTTAAAACAGCCGCCGGCGTTTGAGCAGGGAGAGAACACTCTTGCGCCGGCGGCCCACAAATTTCACAGAGCTAAATGGGCAGGTCTGAAGCTTCACCACATTCGTGAGGTGTTACGTCAGAAGGGGCGCCCTCATAAGCGGGCGTTGCTGCCAGGCTGTAGGAAAAATTCCAACTGTTCTCACCGGTTGCAAGAATGGTGAGCTCACCTGTTTCAGCTTGAAATACTTCACCGCCATTATCGCGATTGAGCGTGAACGACGTGATGTTGAGTGAGGCATCGCCGTTCAGAATAGCAACGATGTCAGAATTCATTTCTATTGAAAGCGTGAGGTTGTGGTCATCGAGACCGGATGCTGTGTATTGAAAATTATACTGCGGTGTCAGGGAGACCTTGCCGGTACATTCATCCTGTTCGGCGGCATGGAGCGGCGCGCTGGCGCCAAGGCTCAAAGACAATGATGCTGCGCAGAACAGAGCCCAGAGGCTGATGGCCTTTTTCATGATTGTCTCCCACTGATTATCCCGCTCAAGAACACATGCAAGTGCGCCCTTCAGCACTGAAGATGGGAACTGTTCAGGTGAGGTCGTGTGATGCGGATCACAGCAGCGCATTTTACAGTGGTCGAAAAGCTAGTCGAACAGAACCGCAGCCACCACGGCGCCGAAATGGCAGGCGGTTCCAAGCAGCACGAAAAGATGCCAGATGGCATTCTGGTAGGGCAGGCTCTCCCACAAGTGGAACAGCACGCCGGCTGTGTAAAAGAATGCTCCCGCAGCAAGCAGGACCAGCGCATCTGTCGGCAAGGCGGCGACCACCGGTCCGATGACGAATATGCCGGCCCACCCAAGAGCCAGATAGATGATCACATAAAACTTGCTCGCACCTATGTTGAAAACAAGCTTTGCCGTAACCCCGGCAACGGCGATGGCCCAGACCACCCCCAACAAGCCATAGCCGACAAACCCGCCCATCTTGACGATAGTGAAGGGCGTATAGGTTCCGGCGATCTTCACGAAAATTGCGGCATGGTCAAAACGACGAAGCAGGCTCGACAGGCGTGGCAGGCGGTTCATGTTGTAGGCCGCCGAACAGACCAGCATGGCCAACAGGGTTGTGCCGTAAATCGCAAGCGCGGTTATCGCTGATCCCGGCAACATCTGAACCGCAGACACGATCATGAGCGACACCGCCACCAGGCCGGTGACGATGCCAATGACATGGATGCAGGCGTCGGCCAGTTGTTCAGGACGTGTATCAGTGGATGTCAAAGCTTCGCCTCGATGCTGCTGGCGACAAATCTTCCACTACAATGTGACGAGGATGCGATCGGCCTCGTTTCTCATCCACCCGCAGGTGCGGCATTGTAGTCTTCCTCCGAGACCGGCTCGAGCCAGCCGGCAACGGAACCGTCAAGCGCTTCCTGCAAGGCAATATGGGTCATGGATGTTTCAGGTGCACCGCCATGCCAGTGTTTTTCTCCAGGCGGTATCCAGACGCTGTCGCCAGCGCGCAATTCAATGACCTGTTCGCCCTCGGTCTGGAAACGGCCAACACCGGCCAGTACATAAAGTGTCTGGCCAAGCGGATGCGTATGCCAGTTGGTGCGGGCTCCCGGCTCAAACGTCACCCGCGCACCCTTGATGCGGGCGGGCTCCGGCGCATCTGCAATCTGGTCCAGCCAGACATTGCCGGTGAACCATTCTGCCGGACCTTTTCGTGTGGGCATACTGCCTGCGTGGCGAATTTCCATGTAACTGTTCCTGCCTTCAATCTGACGCTTTTCATGTGCAAGCCACGAGCCGCCACAACGTGTTGTACGATCATGGTTGTGTTTTCACTGTCATTATACAGGGCAATCGCTACGCCGTCTCAGTTGCCGAGCACCTATGTGAAGCGCTCCCTGAACCAAGGTTCCCGGCTCTCAATGCAGCGCATGTCCGAAACATGCTTTTCTCAGCGCCGTTGCGCCTATATATCTTGCGGCCAAACACACTCCGAGGTGCGGTTGCTGCAGAAACGTCTGTGCCGAACCAGCGGAAGCGCAGCAAGCGGAACGAACCGCGCGGTGCCACACGCTATTTGTTGAGAACAATGATGTCTGCCGCTGACCATACTCAGCCAAAGCCGCCTGTACGCCGCAACGACCTTTTGCCTTCGGCAATCGTTGGCGTGGTCGCTGGCCTTGACAACATCGGTTCGAGCCTGGCCATCGCCTCGCTGCTGTTTGCCGGGCCGCTTGTCGCTGGACTTGGAGTTGCGGTCAGCGTGATGTTCCTCGGCGGCGCCGTTCTCGCGTTTGTCGTGGCGCTCAGGAGCAGCCAGCCGAACTCCGTCGCCCTGGTGCAGGAATCAACCATCGCCATTCTCGCGGTGGCCTTGGCGACAATGGCGACCAGCCTCGATATATCGCCGGAAGCCAAAATCGCAACAGCGCTTGCAATCCTCGGTGTCTCCAGCCTCGCCACCGGTGCACTGTTCTGGATCATAGGACGCCTTGGTCTTGGCCGGGTCGTGCGTTTTCTGCCCTATCCGGTGGTTGCCGGTTTCCTGGCCGGCACCGGGTGGCTACTTGTGAATGGCGCCGCCACCATGCTTACGGGAGCCGGGATCGGTCCCACCATGATCGAAAGCCTGAGTGAAACACACACTTTGTACCTTCTGGCTCCAGCTATCGTGTTTGCCATCACCATGCTGGTTGCCCTGAAGCGCTTTCCACACGCCGCGACAATTCCCGCAGTCATGCTGGCGGCGGTTGCAATTTTTTATGGCGTTCTGGCGGTTGCGGAAATTGATATCGCCACGGCACAGGCGCAGGGGTATCTGCCCAGCATGGAAACGGCGCCTGGGCTCAACCTGCCCAACCTGGAGACATTCGCTCTTATCCACTGGCCCGCGGTTTTAACTGCCCTGCCGAGTATTCTGTCACTGGCCATCTTGAGCATGATCGCCTTGCTGCTGAACATCAGCGGTCTTGAGCTGGCGAGCGGCGGTGACATTGACGTCAACCACGAACTGCGTTCAAGCGGCACAGCCAATCTCCTCTCCGGCACATTCGGCGGGCCACCGGGATATGTGGGCATAAGTATCATGTTGCTTGCACATAAGGTCGGGGCGCGAAGCCGGGGGGCTGGTCTTGCCACGGCTGCAGTCATGCTGGTCGGGCTGTTGACTGCCGGGCCGTTGATTTCCCATGTCCCCGTCTTTCTCACAGCGGGTTTCATTTTATTTCTGGGCCTGGAGCTTTTGGGAGCCTGGCTTCTCAGCTCGCGGCGACAGCTGCCCACGGCGGAGTGGCTCATCGTTGTCGTCATTCTCGCTGTCGTCGCGCTGGTGGGTTTCATTGAAGCACTCGCCGTGGGCCTAGCGGTTTCCGTTGCCCTCTTCGCCTTCAACTATTCCAGGCTTCCGGTGGTGAGGCTCAGTGCCAGCGGTACGGATCAGCGCAGCGCTGTTGACCGCTCCCCGGCCGCAATGCAACACCTCCTGCATTGCGGCGGCGCCATCGAAGTTGTGCAATTGCAGGGCTATCTTTTCTTTGGCACCGCCGAGCGCATGGTGGACCATGTACGTCAGCGCCTGGCGGACAAAAACCGAGATCCGTTGCGTTTTCTGGTGCTTGATTTTCGCCATGTGAGCGGTGTCGATTCCGCTGCGGCAACCTCATTCGTTAAAGTCAGAAGCATCATTGAGGCAAACGACGTGCGCGTTTTTTTCACGCAGGTACCTCCCGATGTCGAACGCTCCCTGCGCCAGGCTGGCATTACGTTTGGCGAGGACACTCCAATGGTCCTTGAGGGTGACATTGATCATGCGGTTGAACGGGCTGAAGAAGCGCTGCTGCATGAACAACCCGAACTGCACGCTGACGCCGACCTGCTCAACCATTTTGAAGCCGCGATCGGCCCGCATCCAAGGTTGCATGATCTCGTAGACGCAATGACGCGGCTCGCTCTCGAGCCGGGACACCTGCTGATAAAGGCGGGCGATGATGCAGATGATGTCTATTTCGTAGCGCACGGACGGGTAAGGGTTGAATCGACCCTGCCCAGTGGGCGCACCTTGCGCCTGCGCACGATGACAGCCGGTGCTATCGTCGGCGAAATAGCGCTTTACCTGCATCGCCAGCGCACGGCTGACGTGATCGTCGAAACACCTTCGGACATTTTTCATCTCAGCGCGGTGGAACTGGAACGGCTGGAGCGCGAGGATCCGGTTCTTGCCCTGCTTACGCACAAATTGCTGGCGAGCAATCTTTCCGAGAAACTCAGTACCGCCAACCGCATGATCCAGGCGCGGGATTAGAGATCCTTTTAATCAAAGCGCTGACGATCCCCCTCAGCAGACCGGGCGGCGCCTCAGACAAGTGGCTTCAAGGCATGAATGTGGTCAACCCCCAGGCCACAGCAGGACCCGATGACCTGAACACCGCGCTTGAGCCACGCCTTGGAATGTGTCGCATAGGTGTCCGGGGAAACGGTCACATCATAAATGCAAACATTGTTTTCCCAGCGGGCCGAATGGGCATAGACACCAACGAGACCCGACCAATGTTCCTGCACGACATCGAGGCAGGGATCGATGTCCTCCACGATCGTATGCATGATGCTGACGAGAGGGACGTTGCTATTTTGAATGGCGTCCAGAGCATCGGCCAGCGGCTCGCCCTTCAGCAGGATCATGGTGCCGTTTTCGTCGGCCCTGCAGGAATACCCGACCCATACCGGTAACCCGGTCTTCTGCGCTGCCTCAAGAGTTGCCATCGTGCGCCCGATATCAACCATCATCTCGAGCATGATCAGGTCGGCGCCGGCGTCGGCCATGATTGCTGCCTGCTCTCCTGCACTGACCGACAATTCTGCGGGTGTGACCCAGTTTCCGTCCCAGGCCCAATAGGAAATACCGCCGGCAACGAGAACATCCGGTGCATCCGTACGCTCGCGGGCCTCTGCCGCCAGTTCAATACCACGGCGGTTCAGGGCGTCGAAGTCATGTTCAACACCTGCGGCGCGCAAGGCCTGACGGTGGGTCGCGAAAGTGTTCGAGATGACGATCTCCGCACCCTCGCGGATATAGTCTTCGTGCACGGTTCTGAGTATATCGGGGTCGCTCAGGGCGCCGCCGCCGTTCCAGGCATTCTCCAATTGCGGCACGCCACGTCGTTCGATTTCGGTGCCGGTTGCACCGTCAATCATAATCCGCTCACCGTTCGTGATCCGGCTCATCAAGCGCTCGTATCTGCTCAAGTTCACCTCCCGATTGTCTCGTATGTTTGAACCAGGAACCATAGTCGAGATGTGCTAGTGGAGAAAGAAGAACCATTGCGCCATTGAGGCGTGCTTATGAACGGCCGGGCAAGAAGCGGGCCGCGTGCCGGTAAAGATCAGGGGCGGTGCCTCCATGTCTGATTTACGTCGCAGGGAGTGGTGATGAAAACCGAGATTGCAATTGTAGGCGGCGGTCTTTGTGGCCTTGCTCTTTCCGGCATGGCGGAGCGCCGGGATACAGATTACCATCTGTTTGAGGCCCGACCCCTACTGGGAGGCCGTATCCTCACCCGCAGCACCGCAGATAACCCCTCACCAACTACAAACTATGACCTCGGGCCAGCCTGGTTTTGGCCGGATCAACCGCGCCTGCGTGAACTGACAGG
>JAJFHB010000514.1 GCA_021775795.1 Hyphomicrobiales bacterium
TGCGTTCAACATCAACAGCTGACACGCACTACAGTGCCTTGGATTGTTTCACGCTGATATGGGATTGACCTAAAAGGCCTTTTCTTCTGGCAAACTGAAGTGCGCAATGTAGCGTTGGTTGATTGAGCTGATCGGCAGAACAATAAGCACATCAATGCTATTGAACTGATTATCAACCACGGCGCCATCGCCAACACAGGCACCGAGCCTGAGATATCCTTTGATGAGCGGCGGCAGGTTACGCATGGTTTCACGCTCATTCAGCTTGCTCCGGTGTATGCGGTTCATCTCCACATATCGATCCGGCTGGGCGCGCACGCGCCAGGGCTGAGGGGCGCGGAATTTGTGATGCAGAAAGCTCAATTCATGTGCGACACGGTCCGGATCAGTGCCTTCCAGGCTTGCACATCCGATCAGCACATCAATGTGATAAGTCTGCACATACTTCCAGATGCCCTGCCACAGAAGCTCAATGACAGGCTTGGTGCGATAGGGCCGCAAAACGCACGAGCGGCCCAGCTCAAGGAAGTTTAGCTCACCGCCCTTCGCCTTCAACAACGGCTCCACATCATACTCATCAGCCGTGTAAAATCCCCAATTTCTGGCAGCAACGTCCTGCCGCAACAAGCGATAGCTGCCGACCACTTCGCCACCTTCCGTGAGAATTGGGGTTTTCTCACCTGAGTTGCCAGCCGGTGCGATAACGAGCAGATGATCGCAGATTGCGTCAAAACCATCCTGATCACGCCGCACACGCCGCATTTGGTCATCGGGTACAGCGCTCATCTCTTCGTAGAAAACACGATAGCGCAGTGCCTGCGAGGCGGCGATATCATCCTCGCCGGCAGCCATCCGCACAGACAGATCGCCTCTGACGCCGAGCACCTCGCCTGGAGCAATCATAGCATCGTCGGCCGGTGGCTCCGGCTCTGCGGCACTCATGAATGGTTTTAGAGCTCGTACACTCATTGTCGCCGTTTCTCCAATGCCACGTTCTCAAGCAAAAATAATCAGGAGAGGGTTGGCATCGTTATCGGTTAGAATAATGAAGAAACGTTGTTCCGTCTGATAATAGACCGTATCGGAGAGAATGTCATAAAGCAGCGGACTGTTAAAGTCTGTTGACACTGTCCTAGGCCGCCAGCGAGGGCGGGGTGTCAGGTACGTAATACTGCTTCCAGATCGTCACGATCAAACGGCTTTGCAAGGTAACCCACCATGCCAGCCTCGCGGCATTCTTCCTCATGCTCGCGCATCGCATTGGCCGTCAGGGCCACTATCGGCAACCGTTCGAGACTGCGCGGACCCCTCTGCAACAATTTTTTGATGCGCCGGGCGGCCTCAAGCCCGTCCATTTCAGGCATTTGCATGTCCATCAAGATGGCGTCGAAGGCGTGTGCTGCTCCGTCTTTGCGCACGGCCTTTATCATCCCCTCAACATACTGCACTGCCTCCTTGCCGTTCCACGCGTGCACCACTTCATGGCCCGATTTCTCGAGCATCGAGGTCACAAGCAAGGCGTTGATGTCATTGTCCTCTGCCAGAAGGATGCGGCGACCGGCAGGCTTCGATGCCGGTGTTTCGCTTCTCTCCGCATCACCCACACCGCGCAGGGCAGCAAAGTCTGATGGTTCACTGCGTGACAAAAGAGCGATAAGGGAAGCACGACGTAGCGGATTTACAAGATAACCATCAAACGTGGAGAGGTCGCGCGTTTTGACCTCGCGGCGCTGTTCAGGGGTAAGAGTGAGGAAGCGGCGCTGTCCCGGCTGAGGTGACCGTTTCGATCGCCCTCTGCGTTTCCATTCCGCCCAGTCCCAAAATACGACGTCTGCCGTGCGCTCCCCGCCAGCAAGTTGTCGGGCGCTGCGCACTTCGACATGGGCTCCAAAGAAGCTCAGATAGCGGGAGATCACGCTGGCACTGGTGTTCGTGTTACTGACAACAAAGACGGTTTCACCGGCGAGCGAAAGTGCCTTTTTATCCGCACGCTTGCTGCGGCCAGCCCACTTCAGCCCGAGCTCAAAGTGAAAGCAGGTGCCCTCACCCAGGGAAGTTTCAATTTCCAAATCACCGCCCATGAGTTCTATCAGGCGCTTGGAAATGGAAAGCCCCAACCCGGTGCCACCGTATTTTCGCGAGGGTGTATTGTCGGCCTGGCGAAACTCCTCAAGCACCTGTTCCACCTGATCTGAGCCCATGCCAATACCGGTGTCCCGCACCGAAAACCGGATGGGCTGCAGGCGGGGCGTCTTGCGGCCGTTTGAGGCAATCGCTGGCAGCGCCTCGATACACAACTCGACGCCGCCGGCATCGGTAAACTTGATGGCGTTACCGATGAGATTTAGGAGGATCTGGCGCAACCGCATTTCATCGCCGTGAAATTCTGCAGGCAATGCGGGGTCGATGTAGCAGGCAATTTCAAGGTCTTTTTCGTGGGCCCTCGGGCTGAGGAGCTCAACAATTTCCTCAACCGCCGGGGCCAGTTCGAACCGCACCGGTTGCAGGTTGAGCTTACCCGCCTCGATTTTGGAAAAGTCCAGTATCTGATCAATGAGTGACAACAGCGCTTTGCCGGATGTCTTCACGGCGCGCGCATAATTCTGCTGTTCCTTGGTCAGTTTGGCTTCCAGTAGCAAATCAGCCATGCCGATGACACCGTTCATAGGCGTGCGGATTTCGTGACTCATAGTTGCAAGAAAACCGGACTTGGCCCGATTCGCGGCTTCTGCCTGATCTTTGGCAAGCGCCAGCTCTGCCAGGGCCTGTTTATGTTCGGTTATGTCGCGGCCAACGGTTTGAATCTCACTCAGGGCACCGCGGGCATCGCGGATAACGAAGTCTTCCCATAAAAACCAACGCTCGCCGCAAGCGGTTCTTACGCGTTGTTCATAGCTAATGCGCGCAGCCGGTGCGCCGGCATCTGCACCATCATGGTGCTCGCGATTCTCTTCGATGATCCGGGGCTTGAACGGCAGGCCGATGGCATCTGCGGGTTCGATGCCGAATACGTCTTCAAAGGCCTGATTGGCAAAGGTGAGTTCTCCATCCGGTCCGCGGCGCAAAATCACGTCGCCCTGACTTGCAACCAATCCCCTATAGCGGGCCTCACTTTGGCGCAGGAGCCTTGCCTGTTCTGCAAGCTCGGTGACACGGCTTCTTGTTTCCACCCAGGCTTTCAGCGCCGCCGCCATCGCCAGCATGGCCAGTGAAATGACGAACTCTGCATTGACCGTGAGAATACGTATGTTGAGAAGCAGCGGCATGAGGAACACGGAAACCGCAAGCGCTACAATGATGATAATTGCAGCTCCGGCGAAGCGTTCAAAACCCACATCGCGCCGATGCCCTGGCTCGCTCAAAAGGGTGCGGCGGGCTTTGGGGAGTGATGTTTCCTGCACCGACATGGGCACGAAACCTTTCGGATAAGATTATCGAATCCGACATATGAACATGGTTTGACTGAGAAATGCGTTAACGAGGGGAAGATCGTGGCCGGTGTGCTGACACCAATAGATGCCGTGCAAAATGTCGCCAGCAAACAAAAAGCCCGGCCCCCGTGTAGGGGACCGGGCTTATGTTTTGTGCTCTTAAGTTCTTGAGCTAGACGTTTTTGTATTTCTTGATCTCACCGCTGGCGATACGGGCAAGATATGAATCGAGCTCACGCTTGACGATCGGGGCAAGGAAATACAGTCCAAGGATGTTCGGTACGCAGATGAGGAACACGAGCGCATCGGAGATATCCAGGATCGGGCCAAGCTGAACAATACAACCCAGCGCCACGAAAGCGCAGAATATGAGCTTGTAGACCATCTGCCCGCGCGTGCTTTCACCGAACATGTAGGTCCAGCCTTTGAGACCGTAATA
>JAJFHB010000515.1 GCA_021775795.1 Hyphomicrobiales bacterium
GTAGTTGCGGTGTTGCGAATGGGGGAGAAGCAGAAACGGGCTCTTTGGTAGGCGGTCCGTCTACAGAGGCGGCTATTTAGTAAGTATTCGGGTGATTGATCCGGTGTGGTTCTGATGGCCATACTGGTGGTTGACGAACGCTGAAGGACAGAGCGGGGAGGATGGTTCGAAAGCTGCGGGTCTGTTCAAATAATGCACTCCCGCCACCGCGTTCACCGCGTTGCATAATAGTCGCCCCCATATCCCCTGAGTCGCAGCCCATCATTCAGCGCGTGAATCTTTCGTGATTCACTGCATATGAATTTGCGCCCTACGGCCGCGCCAGATTCACGGCCCGTTCACGGCCAACAGGAAGTATGGCCGCGGATAGACCAAACTGTCTGACTGCCGCGGACTAGCGGCAAGTTCCGGTGCTGAAAAAATGCTGCTCGCTGAATTGCTTCAACAACATTTGCCGTTGGCTCTCAAAGAACTGGATGCGTCAACACCTGCTGAATACATGTCACGTCAGGCCTGGCAGGAAAATGTTGAGGCTGTGGTTGCAGATGTCAGGTCGGTAACGCGGAAGCCGGCATTTGGCCTGTCGGAAGCTGAAATTACCGTCCACTATCACTTGCCGTTGCAACGCTTCACGGCACTGCTGCAACAAAGGCTCGGTTTGAGATCCGCGTCTTGATGAACTGCTAACCAGGTATGACATCCTCACCAGATTAGCCTCACAGCCGGGTCTTGAACCCCTCAGGCTACGTTGTCACCCGCCCCGGCCTGTTTCACTGCCTGCCAGATACGCTCCGGCGTGAGGGGCATTTCGAGGTGCTTTACGCCGAGCGGTGCAAGGGCATCGAGTGCTGCGTTTACGATGGCAGGCGGCAGGCCGACAGAGCCCACTTCGGCACAACCCTTGGCGCCCAACGGGTTGTGCGTGCAGATCGTGCCGTGGTGGTGAACTTCCAGATCCGGCATCATGTCGGCCCGGGGCATGGCATAGTCCATGAAGGAGCCGGACTGCAGTTGCCCGCTCTCGCGATCATACAAAGCGTGTTCGAGGAGAGCCTGGCCAACACTTTGAGCCAGCCCACCCTGGATCTGGCCCTCGACGATCATCGGGTTGATGACCGTGCCAACATCATCGACTGCGACGATCCGGGAAATGTTCACCACACCTGTTTGCGGGTCGATCTCCAGCTCACAGACGTGGCAGCCGCCTGGAAAAGTCCAGTTCTCCGGGTCATAAAAGGCGCTCGCCGTGAGGCCGGGTTCGGGATCGCTCGCCGGCAGGTCCAGCGCGGCATAGGCCATGGCGGCAATGTCCCTGAACGCCATCGACCGGTCGGTGCCGGCAACAGAGAAGGTGCCGTGTTCAACTTCGATATCATTGGGGCTTACTTCAAGGGCGTGGGCTGCAAGCCGTGTTGATTTGTCGATCACCTTGTTGAGCCCATGCACGATGGCGCTGCCGCCGATGACGAGCGAGCGCGAGGCAACTGTTCCGCATCCGAAATGAACCCGGTCCGTATCTCCCTGTACGACGGAAATATCCTTGATCGGTACACCAAGCCGGTCAGAAACGATCTGGGCAAAACAGGTCTCGTGTCCCTGGCCCTGGCTGTGGGTGCCGACATAAACGGAAACGGCGCCTGAAGGGTGTACGCGGATGTCGGCTGCTTCATGACGACCACCGCGGGTTCCAAGGCTTTGATAAACCCGCGACGGCACACCACCGGCAACCTCCAGATAGGTCGAAAACCCTATGCCTCTCAAAAGGCCGTTTGCCCGTGAATTCTCGCGCCTTGTGGCAAACCCCGGCAGATCCATGACCTCAACCGCCCGATCGAGAGTGCCGTGGTGATCGCCTGAATCATAAGTGAGCCCAAGGGGTGTTTCGTAAGGGTAGGCGTCCTTGGCAATGAAGTTGCGGCGGCGAAGCTCCAGACGATCAATGGCCAGCGCTTCTGCTGCCCGGTCCATCAGCCGCTCCAATACATATGTTGCCTCGGGCCGACCCGCACCGCGGTAGGCATCACCGCTGGTTGTGTTGGTGAAGGCAAGCCGCACGCGCGCGTGAATCGCGGGGATTTTGTAAACGCCGGACAGAAGCGGCGCATAATAGGTTGTCGGGATTGCGGGGCCCGCTTGCGAAAGATAGGCACCGACGTTGGCTATGGTGGAAACGCGAAGAGCGATGATGCTGCCGTCATCGTCAAGGGCCATTTCGGCCGTGCTCACATGGTCACGCCCCTGGGCATCGATGAGGAAGCTTTCTGAGCGCTCCGCCCGCCAGGCGACCGGCCGGTCCAGTTTTGCAGAAGCCCAGGTGAGAACAGTCTCTTCTGAATAGAGAAAAATCTTTGTGCCGAAGCCGCCGCCGACGTCGGGCGACACAACGCGCAGATCGACTTCAGGAATGCCAAGGATCATATGGCACAGCATGGCGCGCACGCCGTGCGGGATCTGGCTCGTGGTGAAAAGCGTATAGCGACTGTCACCGTGATCGAAGACGGCGCGCGCAGCTCTCGGCTCCATGGGGCAGGCCACAAGCCGGTTGTTCACCAGGTCGATACTGATGACGTGTCCGGCGCCTGCAAATGCCTCCGCTACGCCCGCCTCATCGCCGATTTCCCAGTCGCAACACAAGTTGCCCGGCGCTTCATCCCAGATCTGGGGAGCGCCGTCATCCAGTGCACCCTTCGTGTCAGAGACGGGCGGCAGCGGTTCATAGTCCACGACGACGTGATCAAGTGCGTCTTTGGCGACTGCGGTGCTTGTCGCAACGATGACGGCAACCGGATCACCAACATGGCGAACACGGCCAACAGCGAGGGCTGGGTGAGAGGGCTCCGCCATGGGCTTTCCGTCTCGCCCGGCAATCGCCCAGGTGCACGGAATGGTGCCGACCGCGTCCTCAACAAGATCAGCGCCGGTGAAGATGGCGATGACACCCGGCAGGGCCGCTGCAACTGAAGTGTCGATGTTCTTTATGGTTGCGTGGGCATGTGGACTGCGCAGAAAAACGGCCTGATAGTCACCAACGCTGCCAAGATCATCCACATAACGTCCGCGCCCCTGAATGAAGCGCAGATCCTCTTTGCGGCGAACGGACCGGCCGATACCTTCGCCCGATCCCTCGGCTTGTGTTTCTTCTTGCTTTTCCATCTGGCCAGTGTGCGGGAAAAAGCAGCAGGGGCCAACTGGTGTTCGCAGAAATGCCCGGGTTTCTGTTAGGATTGTGAGAGTGAGTGACAACGCAGGTAGGGATCGCCATGACAACGACGAATGAAACTGTTTGCTATCGAAATGTTGACTGGCTGGTGCGCTGGAATGGCGATGCCAATAGCCACGAATATGTGCGCGATGGCGATTTCGCCTATACGGGCGACAGCATTGTCTATGTCGGCAGCCGGTATGAGGGAGAGTGCGGAGAGGAACGCGACGGCCGGGGCCTGATGATCATGCCCGGGTTGATCAACCTGCACACACACTCTGCCACCATGCCGGTTCTCAAAGGTATTCGTGAGGATATGGCCAATCCCTCACTTTACATGTCAGCGCTTTATGACGGCTGGAACCTTTTTCCAACACCTCCCGAGCGCAAGCGCTGGAACACCGCTTATGCCTATGGCGAGATGTTGCGCTCCGGTGTCACCACGGTACTCGACATGTGTTACCCGTTTCCCGGCTGGCTGGATATCACCCATGAATCTGGCATCCGCTGCTACATGGGCGGCCTTTTTCAATCCTCATCCTGGTCGACGTCGAACGGCCACAGTCTGGATTACATCTGGGCAGACGACGGCGGGGAAGCGGCAATGGCCACCTCCATCGCCCTTGCCGAAGAGGCAAACAGCCATTCATCCGAACTGCTCAAGGGTGCTGTCACGCCCATGGCCGTCGACACCTGTACAGCGGAGCTTATCGGCGAGGCCGAAAAAGAAAGCCTGAGGCTCGGCGTCCCGTTCCAGCTTCATGTGGGTGAGTCGATGATCGAGTTCCTAGAGATGAGCCGGCGGACCGGCCTCTCCCAGATGCAATGGCTGGAGGCAGAAGACCTGTTGCTTCAGGGCATGCTGATTGGACACGGTATTTTCCTCGACCATCATTCCTGGCTGCACTGGGGGACGCGGGAGGACCTGCGCCTGCTGGTTGAAACCGACGCATCGGTGACCCATTGCCCGGTGGTCTTCGGCCGCTATGGCATCACGCTTGAATCCTTTGGAAAGTACGCCCGTGCAGGGGTCAACATGACCATCGGCACAGACGTCTTTCCCCACAACATGATTGAAGAGATGCGGGCTGCCGCTGTCTGCGGCCGCATTGCTGATGAACATATGCATGCGGTGTCGACGACGGATGTCTTCGAAGCGGCGACCAGCAATGCTGCCCGAGCCCTTGGCCGCCATGATCTTGGCCGCCTTGCGCAGGGCGCCAAGGCCGACTTCGTGGTCGTAGACACGCAGTTCCCGGGGATGCAGCCGCTTTATGATCCCATCCGCAGCCTCATTCACACGGCAGCTGACCGCGCGGTGCGCGATGTTTTTGTCGGTGGCGTGCAGCAGGTGAAAGATGGCGTGGTGCTTTCGATCGATATGCCCGCCGTCGCGGCAGAACTGACCGCCACAC
>JAJFHB010000516.1 GCA_021775795.1 Hyphomicrobiales bacterium
GCCACAAGCGCCCCTGTAACGTCCTCTGTCGCAATTCTAATGTCTCCGACACTATTGAGAATCACGGCGACATCGCGCTGGAACACGGTTTTTTCAGGGTAGCGCTCAACAAGCGCCCGAACAACTTTGAGAGCTTCCTCGTAGGCGGCAAGCGCGCCCGTCCGGTCGCCAGTGGCAACACGGACATTGCCGACTCTACTGAGGTTCACGGAGACATCACTTTGCCATAGGACGTTTTTAGGATCGCGCTCTGCCAGTACGCGGGAGATTGAAAGGCTTTCTTCAGCAATAGCCATCGCCGCTGACATATCTCCCTGCGCAAGCAGGGTGTTTGAAATTTCGCTTAGTGCTGCCGACTTGCTGCGCAGCAACTCCGGATCATCCGGATTATCACCGATCAGAACGTCCTGAAGTTGACGCGCCTCTTCGAGAATGCGGGCGATGGTGCCGCTGGGTACACCTGAATGGCGGAACTCCTGGGCGAGATTAAAAATCAGGCCGTTGGCGGTTTGGGTTGCCGCTGCCAGCGCGGCTTCCGCTTCTTCCTTCGCCACCTGCTCGGCAACGGCGCGCTCTTCCGCCAGGGCTTCCGCTAAAACAGCACGGTCCCGTTCCTGCGTGGCGCGGGCTTCGTTGGCTTCGGCCCGTTCGCGCTCTTCGGTAGCGCGGGCCTCATTGGATTTGGCAAGCTGTTCGTTTTCCTCTGCAAGTTGGGCGTTGCGTTCCGCTTCGAGGCGCTGTGCTTCCGCCAGTTGTTCTGCAACAACCGCTCTGTCTCGCTCCTGGGTGGCCTGTCGTTCGTTTTCCTGCGCTGATTGCTGCTGAAGGAAGGCGTAACCCGCTAGCACAATGGCAACGATGGCCGCGATCAGCGAACCGCTCACCGTCCCCTGTTGCCGGCGCCTTGCGGCAAGGCGGCTGGCCTGAATGTATTCGCGAGGGAGAGGGGCTGGCGGCGGTGCGTTTGCTGGCTGCAGCGCTATCCAGTTTTCTGCCGCGGTCAGATCGATGCTTCTCAGTTTCTGCGATTTTGGCCGGCCTTGCCCGTCCCAGCGTCGCGCCAGTTCGCCCAGCCGCGTATGTTCCCTGATCCAGTCGATGTCCGTGTTGAGTGCGGTAATCAGGTTCTGGATCGACGCATCAAACTCGCGTTTGTTGGTGAAGAAGATGTAGTTGAGCTTCGAGAGTGCCGCAGGAATGTCCGATCCCTCAACGTCCTTGATGACGATGGGGGCAATGCGCTTGTTCAGGCTTTCTGCATGCTCGACCTCCCACGAACAGATGTCAGACTTGGCTGAATGCGGGCTGAGCGCAAAGACGATGGTATCCGCTTCGCCGATCAACTGTTCGAGCCGGTCTTTCCATTCTTCGGTGGGCAAAATGTCGTCGGTATCGCGGAAGACTTCAATGTCGTCGGCAGCTTCCAGCGCCTCGACAATATCACTCACAAAGGCGCGATCCTTGCGGGAATAAGAGAGGAAGACTTTGGTTGAGCGCTGGTCGGACATATGTGGCGTGCCTGGCCGTGGTTTCGTTTCCCCGAAAGCCTACGGCTGCATTTTGCGGCACGCAACTTAAAGCGCTGTAACCTTCAGAAAACGGGCGCTTTCGCGTTCTTATTCCTGAAGCGTTTCGAGGTAATCCACAAGTGCTTCAATGCGGTCTCGGACGCGGTCTTCCGCCGGTTCGGCATCTTCAAGCAGGATGCCTTCGCCCACAGCCTGACCCATAAACCAGAACCCCCAAACCGGCATGTCACCTGCAACATGGGAGACCGACATATCGAGCCCCTCAATGGTGTAGTAAACATCCTCGCTGGAGAATACGCCGTCGTTTCTTGCAGCGATGCGGGTCAGGTCAGAGGGAGCCGTCTGCAATTCTGCCGCCATCGGGCCGTCGCCCCGCCCTTCAGCCCCATGACATTGGGCACAATAATTTTGGAAATCTTGCGTCGCGGTTGGCAATTCATCTTCCGCAATCGCTGGAAGGCTTGCCGCGGATATGAGAGTCAAAACCGCGCCATAGAGCAGATTCATGGACCAATGTGTGAACTTCATTGCCGCGCCTTTGCATAGTTGTTGAGCAAGGAGAGTTGGCCAGAATGCGAGCCTTTATGCCTTGATCTCCGTCAAATGAGCTTTGATTTGACCTTCAGTGGCGGCTTTAACTGTGCAATCTAGTGTCTGAACGCGAGTTGATGCCTGATATCCGTTTGACCCGAAAGGAACACGCCTTGTCCGACTATGTTGTCCAAAACGGCAATAACATGCCGCTACAGGCCCCCCTCATTCCAGATCCTTTCGTGCCTTACCGCTGCCCGAACAATTCGACGCTGAGTGTTTTCTGCCGGACAGACCGGTCGATCCTGGAGAAATATCTGGCGCCGACACCATTTGAACCGGCAGGTGACCTCATCGTTGTCTACATCGCCGACTTCATGAATTGCGACAAGATCCCCTTTATGGACGGCGGCATTATCGTGCCAGCGCTCTATGAGGGAGCCCCGGGAGGGTATTTCCTGTTCGAGTATG